>CAZYYL010000069.1:0-6071 GCA_964651425.1 uncultured Microbacteriaceae bacterium
GCGAGCACGAGCTGAAAGTCGCTCGGAAAATCAACGCTGAACGCAGCGCGTTGCAATTTGAGGTTCCCTGACTCGAGCGGTTGTCGCAGACAGTCGAGCACGTTCGATGCGAACTCGGGTGCTTCGTCGAGAAACAGCACTCCGCGATGAGCCCGCACCGCGACACCCGGGCGCATGACGCCGGGCCCACCGCCGACCATCCCGGCCGCACTCAACGAATGGTGAGGAGACTGAAACGGTGGCGTGATCGCGAGCGAGATGTGGCGTCGCGAGCCTTCGACGAGCGAGAGGATGGTCGCCGCCTCCAATGCCTGTTCCTCAGAAAGCGGCGGCAAGATGCCCGGCAGCCGACTCGCGAGCATCGTCTTGCCCGCACCCGGCGGGCCGACCATGTAGAGGTTGTGCGCGCCGGTCGCGGCGACGATGAGTGCGTCGACCGCGGAGTCGAGTCCGATGACGTCGGCCAGGTCGGGAATCATGTCTGCTGAACCGGCTACGACAGCAGGATTGACACCAGCACCGACCGACCCCTCCCCGTGCCGCAACACCTCGCATGCCTCGACCGCAACGTCGGCGCCGCACGCGCGCAGCGCGTCCCGCAACGACACTGCTCCGACCGCATCAAGCCCAGACACCAATTGCGCCTCGTCGAGATTCGCCACGGGAACGATCACTCGACGCGCACCGTGAGTGCGAGCGGCGAGAGCCGCGGGCAAGATTCCGGCGGTGGGCCGGAGGCGACCATCCAGAGCCAACTCACCCACGAGGACAACGCCATCGAGTGCGTCCGCTGCGACGACTCCCCCGGCAACCAAGCACGCGACCGCGATGGGCAGGTCAAACGCCGACCCGCTCTTGGGCAACGCGGCGGGCGAAAGCGAAATCGTCACGCGCTTCGACGGAAACGGCAGTCCGCTATTCGTGATGGCCGAACGAACACGGTCAATTGCTTCGTTGACGGCCCGATCTGCCAATCCGACGAGTCGAATCGCTGGAAGTCCGCTGGCGACATCCACTTCGATGTCGACCGGCACGCCGGTAAGTCCGATGAGTGCGACCGAGCGCGAATGCCCGAGACTCACGCGAACACCCCGCGCAAATGCTCGATGCCGGTCGGTCGCGACAGAGACGAACCGGGCCCAGTCCCGAGAATGACCGACACCACATCGATGCGCGACGACCCAGCCGTGAGCGGATGCGCCTCGCGCCATAACCCGGCGAGCTGCCGAAGTCGCGCGACCTTCTTCGGTGTGACCGCTTCGAACGGATGGCCGTATCGCAACGACGTGCGCGCTTTCACCTCGACGAACACGAGGTCGTCGCCGTCTTTTGCGACGATGTCAATCTCGCCGGTTCGGCATCGCCAGTTGCGGTCGAGTATGACGAATCCCAGCCCGATCAAGAATGCGACGGCGTCGTTTTCACCGCGCATCCCGCGTTGTTGGTTGCTCATGCACACCACCTCCGCGGAGGAGTGTGCGGGGATCACAAAGGCGCGTCAGCAGATAACGGCGGTGCGGGACACAACCCGAGAACACAAACCTCTGTGGAGATCAGCAACCAGTTACTCGTCGAGCGCCAGTTCCTTCGGAAGCTCAAACTCGCGGCTCGAGAGTTCCTCGATGTTTACGTCTTTGAACGTGAGCACCTTGACCGTCTTGACAAAGCGGTCGGAACGGTAAATGTCCCACACCCACACGTCGGTCATCGTCAGTTCGAAGTAGAAGTCCGTGGCAGTGTCAATTCGCTTCTGGTCGACCTCGTTCGCGAGGTAAAAGCGACGTTCGGTTTCGATGACGTACTTAAACTGCCCAACCACATCGCGGTACTCCTTGTACAGCGCCAGTTCGGCTTCCCGCTCGAAATCGTCGAAATCGTCTTCATCCATCGTGGGTCAATCCTAACCCCGGTCGTGCAACCACGTTCTGCGGTGGTGGTCGGTAGGGCCGAGTGACGCGATGGCGTCGAAGTGGCCGGCGGAACCGTATCCCTTGTTGCCCGCCCAGCCGTAACCGGGCAGCTCGTCGTGAAGTGCGACCATCATGGCATCTCGTTCGACTTTGGCGACGATGGATGCGCCCGCCACGACCACGCAATCGCGATCGGCTTTCGTTTGTGAGACAACTCGCAGTGGACTCGACAGCGCCGGAGTTAACCAGTCGTGGCTACCGTCAAGCAGCACAACCGACTCGCCCACGGGAACACCCTGCTCGTGTAGCGCGATGAGCGCACGTCGTCCGGCAAGCCCAAGACATGCGCTGATGCCGAGTTCGTCGATCTCGGCGGCCGAGGCTGACCCGGTTGCGACGGTTGCCCACTCCACGACGAGTGGCGCAAGTGCCTCACGGCGCGCGGCCGAGAGCAGTTTCGAGTCGCGCAGTCCGGGCGGAGCATCCGCTGTCTCGATTGTCACCGCGCACGCGCCGACAAACACGGGTCCGGCGATGGCACCACGTCCGACTTCGTCCATGCCGATGACCACGCGCGCACCGGCGGCGAGCATCGCGAGTTCACGCTCGCGCGTCGGTTCGGTGACCATGGAGGCCGCTAGTTGCGCGGACCGACCGTGGGCGTCGACTCGAACCCTGCCGGAAGTGCGGGCGGTTTCGGCACGTTGGCGAACACGTCGGGATAATTCGACAACCACGTCCAACGACTGATCGGCCACGAGATCACGAATGCGCGTCCGACAACGTCGTCGATGCCGACGAATCCGCGACCGGGTTCGTTCGGGTGAAAGCGAGAGTCGGCCGAGTTGTTTCGGTTGTCACCCATCACCCAGAGCGCACCCTCGGGCACCGTGACGGTGAACGGCACAGCGGATGCGACACCGTTCGTGCTCGCGTTGATATACGGTTCGGCAATCTCGGTGCCGTTGATTGTGAGGTGGCCCGCGTCCGTGCAGCAGACAATCGTGTCACCGGGTAAGCCGATGACTCGCTTGATGAGGTGCTCGTTGGAATCAGGCGAAGCAAGACCGAAGAGTGACATCAGCCATTCGGCACCAGCCTGCACGGGGTTTGCGGGAGCCTGGGTCGTCGACGATGCCGGCAACCAGCCGCCCGGGTCGCGGAATACGACGATGTCGCCGCGCGAGATGGGCATCACGTCAGGAACGAGTTCGTTGACAATTACGCGGTCGGCTTCACGACCGATCGACGTGTCGGGGGCCATCAGGGTGGTCTCCATCGACGCTGACGGGATGAAGAACGAGCGAATCAGGAACGTCTTGACGACGAACGACACGACGATGGCGATGGCAAGAATGACGACGACGTCACGCAGAAAGCTGAGGAGAGTGGAGCCGAGAGATTTCTGCGGCGAGGTTGAGGTCACCGCCAAAGTCTACGAGGCGCGATGTTGCGAATTCGCTGTACACACGCTGATTCGTCTGGCGATTTTGAAACGGGTGGCAACAAAAAAAACTGGGCCCCGACGCATGTCGGAGCCCAGTGTGAAGTGTGCGCTAAACCGCGAGGGCTTAGAAGTCGCGCTTCTCTTTGATTTTGGCCTTCTTGCCACGGAGGTTGCGCAGGTAGTAGAGCTTCGCACGACGAACGTCACCGCGAGTGACGACCTCGATGTGGTCGATGATCGGCGAGTGAACCGGGAAGGTACGCTCGACGCCAACCTGGAAGCTGACCTTACGAACAGTGAAGGTCTCGCGAACACTCTCACCCGAACGACCGATAACGACGCCCTGGAAAACCTGGATACGCGAACGGTTACCTTCGATGATGTTGACGTGAACCTTGACCGTGTCACCGGCGCGGAACTCGGGGATGTCGCTACGCAGGCTAGCTGCGTCGACCATGTCGAGCTTGTGCATGATTTCTTCGCTCTCTGTGCTCGCTACAGGTCGTGGCACGGGTATGTGGGTAATGAATTGGTGTCACGAGCGGGCCGTAATATCGGTTCCCCTGTAGCAGAGCCGAAGGTCCAATGACACAACTTCCCTATTTTGTCACGGGATACGCACGCCGACCTAATCGGCAGGGCTCGCCAATCGGTCGCGCCGCCGTGACCGCGCGAACTAGTCCGAAAGCAGGTCGGGTCGAACGCGCTTCGTGCGTTCGACCTGTTGCTCGCGGCGCCAGGCGGCAATCGCCGCGTGATTGCCGCCGAGCAACACCGGCGGAACCTCAAGACCGCGCCACTCCGCGGGCTTGGTGTAGCTGGGGTATTCGAGCAATCCGTCTTCGTGCGACTCTTCGACGAGAGAGTCCGGGTTGCCCACCACACCCGGAACGAGCCGCGCAACGGCTTCGATTATTGCGAGTGCAGCGACCTCACCTCCATTGAGCACGTAGTCGCCGAGCGAGACGGCGCGCACGCGCATCCGTGATTCATAGTGGTCGAACACGCGCTGGTCGATGCCCTCGTATCGCCCGCACGCAAAAATCAGTTGCGGCGCCTGAGCACACTCAAGGGCCATCGCCTGGGTAAACGGTTCACCGGCGGGCGACGGAACAATCAGAATCGGCCCAACGTTGCGGTCGGGCGTATCACCAGCAACCGAGTCAATCGCTTCTCCCCACGGCTCAGGCTTCATCACCATGCCGGCGCCCCCGCCATACGGTGTGTCGTCGGTCGTGCGGTGTTTGTCGCGCGTGAAGTCGCGAAGGTCATGGATGCGGTAATCAAGCACCCCGCTGGTGCGCGCCTTGCCCAACAACGAGATGTCGAGCACAGTGAAGAACTCGGGAAAAATCGTGACGACGTCGAAGCGCACGGCTAATCTCCTGCGGATCCGCCGCCATCGCCGGCATCGGCGATGTCAAATGAGTTGCCGGGCTCAACGTCCACATCATCGTCGGCAATCTCTTCGAATAGCCCCATCGGCGGCGTCACCGTGACGGTCTTCGCCTCGAGGTCAACTGCGGTCACGATTGCTTTGACGAACGGCACCATCACTTCGCCCGAGGGCGTGGCGACGATAAGCAAGTCCTGCGCCGGAAAGTGCTCGACACGAGCGACGGAGCCGACCTTCACGCCGTCGCGCACGACGTCGAGTCCGGCAATCTGGTGGTGGTACCACGCGTCGGGCTCATCGGGCAACGCGTTCTCGTCGTGATCCATCCAGAGGATGGCCTTGATGAGCGACTCGGCGGCCGTGCGGTCATCCACACCCTTGAAAAAACCTACGGGATGCCCGTTGTACCAACGCAGTTCGGCGAATTCAATGGTTTTGCCGAACCAGGGCGAGGTTTCGGGAACCTGGAGGGAGAAGATTGCTCCCGGGACGAACCGCTTGTCGGGTTCATCCGTGTAGAGCTCAAGCTTGATTGCGCCTTTGAGACCATGCGCCTTGGTCAGGCGGCCGACGCGTAGTTGCGACGGACTCGCTGAAGCGGTCACCTACTCGTCGGTGTCGACGATGTCGACACGGATGCTGCGACCCTTGGCAAGCGCGTTCACAACGGTGCGCAACGACTTCGCCGTGCGGCCTGCTCGGCCGATAACGCGGCCGAGGTCCTCGGGGTTCACGCGAACCTCGAGGACCTCGCCACGATTGGTTTCACGCGCCTGAACGGTCACCTCGTCGGGGTGCTCAACGAGACCCTTGACCAAGTGCTTCAGTGCAGACGCGAGCATGGTGATGCCTACTCGGCAGCTTCTTCAGCGGCAGCCTCTTCGGCAACGGCTTCTTCAGCAGCGGCGTCAGCGACAACTTCTTCGACAACAGCTTCAGCTGCAGTCTCTTCAGCAACCTCAACGGCGGCGTCAGCCTCAACAGCTTCGGCAACCTCTTCAGCTACAGCCTCGACCTTGACCGGCTTTTCGGTCTTCGGGCGAAGAACAGGTTTCTTCTTGTCGTCGAGCGTGAAGACGGCCTTCGGCTCAGCAACCTGGACGGTGTTCTTGGCGTTCTTGTCGCCCTTGAACTGACCCCAGTCGCCGGTGAGCTTCAGAAGAACCTCGACCTGCTCGGTGGGCTGAGCGCCAACCGAAAGCCAGTACTGAGCGCGCTCAGAGTCGACCTTGATGAACGACGGGTTCTGCGTCGGGTGGTACAGACCGATCTCTTCGATCACACGACCATCGCGCTTGGTGCGCGAGTCGGCAACGAC
>CAZYYL010000070.1:0-5964 GCA_964651425.1 uncultured Microbacteriaceae bacterium
CTTGGCGTTCGACGCCGCAGCGAATATCAACTTCGCTCCACCCGACGGCACATCCGCCGGCACACCCTCAATCGCCTGTGCGCGAACCGCAAGCTGGTAACAGGTCAATTGCCCGTTCTGGGGCAACTCTTTGACTTTGAAGGATGCCGCACTGCCGGTCTTGAGGTCTGCAATGACGACTGACCCATCGGCATTCTGTTCGACGCGATCAATCTTGCCCGACACCGTTAGTCGAATCGGACCGCGTTCGACGTCGGTGGGGTCGGCATCTCGCTCATCGTCAATGTCGAGCACGATCTGGAACGCACCCTCATTGCTGAGCAACGTTCCGCCCGCAGCATCGAAGTTGCTCAAGTACTGCGCGATTGCCTCTGCCAGTTTCGTGGCACGGCGCTTCTCCGTCTTCGATTGCCATTCTGCTTCGAAGGCCGTTTCGAGCTCGGGCCAGTGAGTATTCACAACGCCCATGAGTTCATCGCCCGACACGGTTCCCGTCGAGACACCAGCCGGGGCGACGGTTTCCATGGCCGAGTGCAAGAGCGTGCCGAGGCCGGATGCGGGTGTCTTTTCGCTCGACACGATGGAGTCGATAAACCAGACAATTTGGTCTTTCTCCCACGCCTCGAGTTTCGACGGTGAGAGCCGAACTCGTTCGTGATCGTCGTCACTCCAGCGATCGATGACGGGAAGTTCGGTTGACCAACCTCGAACACCAAGCCACGAATCGGGATGCGCTCCCGCAACTTCGGCATCAGCCAGCTTCCGCAGCGCACTTGCTGCTTCTGAGTCGCCTGGCCCACCCAACACAAGTCGGCGGCGCAAGCTGCCCACGAGTCCGCGCAACGAATACACGCGGTCGTCATCGTTTTCGGGCACGCGAAACGACCGGTTCGCTGCTCGTTCGAAGTAGGGCGATGGCATGTCGTCTTCGCCCGAGTGCGCGCTGATGACCAAAACGTGGCGTGCTCGCCCGGCTGCCATCGCGAACATGCGCTTCTCGTCGTCGCTCACTTCGCGACGCGTGTCAACGGTCTGCGCATCCTGCCCGCGCAGGTGACGCACCAGTCGTTGCGGAAAAAGCAGCGACCCACGCGGACGAAGATTGGGCCATACGTTTTCTTGCACGCCGGCGACGACAACGACGTCGTACTCAGCGCCGATCACACCCGACGGTGTCGCGACGAGCACCGACGAGGAATCGGCCTGAGGTGCGAGCGAGTCTTCAGGCACGTCGGCGCGCTCAAACTCGGTAATGAATTGCTCAGCAGGTGCGTCCGGTTGGCGTTCGACAAAACGACGAGCGGCCGTGAACAACGCGATGATGGCGTCGAGGTTGCGGTTTGCTTCGTCCGCGGCGATGCCCGAAGAGAGGGCGGCTTCGCGCCACGACTTCGCGAGCCCGCTGCGGCTCCACACGGTCCAGAGGAGCTCTTCGATACTTGCGCCGGCGGACGCTTCGCTGGCCACCAGTGCGAGAGTTTCGGCCACGCGCGCCGCGCGACGTGAGGGTCCGAAATCGAACTCGGCGAAGAGAGCAGGGTTGCGCAGCGCATCCACCAATCGATCGCCACCGGGCAGGTAATTCCCGTCGGCGAGACCATCGTGGCGGAAAGCCAAACGAAGGCGTCGCAATTCGAGCGACGAAAGCCCGCCGAACGGGCTCGTCAACATTTCGGCCGCACTTTCACGGGTGATGGACTCGCGGCCGAGCGCCATCTTGATGATTCGCATCATGTCGCGCGTCATCGCATGCTGCTGCAACGACGATTCACTGATGAGCGAACGGGTCGGCACGTCGACGACCGCGAGTCCGCGCGCGTACGCCGAGACTTGTGCCCCATTGCGCGTGACGACCGCCATGCGATTCCACGGGACTCCCCGCAGCAGGTGCTGTTCACGCAGAATTCTGCCGAGTGCCGAGATTTCATTCGTTCGGCTATCGCGCAGCACGCTCAGAACGGACGCATCCGACACCGATGTCACGTCGCCGGGATTCGAAATTGCGACGGATGCGCCCGCATCGGCTGCCGTCGCCTTACGCTGCCCCACCGCAAGTGCGCTGCCCTGAGGAACAAACGCGTTCACAACCTCACGAATGGCCGCCCCGTGCCGGTGCACCGTCTCAAGCACGATGTGCTCCACGGAGTCCACAGGCAGACCGAGGTCACTCGCAGCGCGCCCCAAGAATTCGGGCACCGCACCTCGGAATGTCGTGGTCGCCACGTCGGGGTCACCGAGCACAATCACCGGCACGCCTCGTGAGGCGAATGCACGAAGCAGACCGGTAACCCCCGCGGTGGCCTCTTGTGCATCGTCGAGAATCACAAGTTTGACGTCGGGCACGACCACGGGATCGGCGAGCGCACCCGCGGCGACCGACAACAACTCGGCCGCATCGAAGTGATCGGGGCGAGCTTGTGCAACAACGTTCGAGTACTGCGTCCAGAATTTCGCCGCCGCTTGCCACGCGGGCACACCCAGATCTGCCCCAAGTCGACCAAGCTCGTCGGCCGTGAGCCCGTGCTCTTGGGCGCGACCGAACAACTCGCGCAACTCCGTGCGAAAAACTCGACGTACGCGAATATCGTCGTGAAGTTCATCCGGCCAGTTCTTAGCGCCGTCGTGGATTTCACCGGCCAGCAAATCAGAAAAAATGATGTCTTGCTCGGCACCGGTGAGCAGACGCACCGGATTCTTGTCGCGAGCAATCGCCTCTTCGACAGCGATAGAGAAAGCCAGCGACATCGGCGTGCGCGCACGGGGCCCGGATGCCGCTGCAGATCCATTCGCCTCATCGATCGCGGCCAAGCGGGTGGAAATGGCATCGCGAAGGCGGTTGGCAGCGAGACGGTTGGGGGTCAGCACGAGGATGTCGTCGGCCGACCATCCATCTCGCTCAACACGACGAGCGACCAGCTCGATGACGACACTCGTTTTGCCTGTACCAGGGGCACCCAGCACGACGGCACTCGTCGTCGCGGGAAGGTCGAAAACCTGCTGCTGAGACGCGTCAGCGCGCTCGCACGATAGCCCGATTTTCTCGGGTGCGGAGAATCCGGTGATGGCCATCTATGTACCATAACCACCGGGTGTGACATCGGTGTCGTGGCGGTACCGTAATCTGTTGCTGTACTGAGGCAAGAAAGGTCATCGTGGAAATTCGCATTGGAATTGTCAACGCAGCCCGTGAGTTGAATTTTGAAACTTCGGCGAGCGCGGCGGACATCGAAGCCATCGTTGCCAAGGCACTGGCTACTCCGAACGGACACCTGAGCCTGTCCGACGACAAGGGCAAGGTCTACATCGTTCCCGTCGCCGCACTCGGCTATGTCGAGGTGGGTAACGACGCTGAACGTCGCGTGGGGTTCGTCGCCTGATGAACACCGCAGCTTTCGTTGACCTCGTTGTCGTCTTCGCGTCCGCCCTCGTGATCGGCACTATTGTGCGTTACGTCGTGCCCGGTCGCATCAAGCACGGCCTGCTCCTCATCCCCGGTTTCGCCATCGTCTTCTCTCTCCTCGTGTGGGAGATCGGCGTGTGGGCGGGTCTTTCACACGACGTCGCCTTGCCGGCGTGGATGATCCTGCTCGTTGTCGCATCGGGCGCCACGACGTGGTTCACGTTCTGGTTGATTCGTCGTCGCAACGCCGAGGACGAATCGGCGCTGACATCGGCCCTTGCAAACATCCGCTCGCTCTAACCCAATGACGGGTGGCCCGAAAAGTCGGGCGAGCTAGGCGGTCAGCCCGAGCGCGTCCATGCGGCGCGTGTGAGCCCCGAGCAGATCGGTAAACACCGGTTCAATCCGACGGTGGATGCCCTCAGCCGAGTCCGACGCAGCAATCGCGCTGCGCGCCACGAGTTGAGTATCGCCAATGAGCCGGCGTCCCCACAGCGCAAGTCGGGAGCCCAAGTCGGGGTCGGTGGTCATGCCGGCGCGAAGTGCATCCGGAATCACGTCATCGGTACCTGGCGTAGTCAACAGCTCGCGAACCCGGGCGGCCACACCACGCGGCAATCCGCCGACGAGTCGTGCGAAAAAGTCGTCGAGAAAACCGGCGGTGATGTACACGCCAAGAAGTGTCTCGTACCAGTCGCGGCCGCGAGTGAGCATCTCGAAACGGTCGATTGCATCGGTAAACGGTTGCATCGCCACGGCGGGGTCAACCTTCTTGGCACGCAGTTCAGCGACGAGACCCTGATGCTTCACAAGGGCTTCACCCGCAACAATCGAGATGCCTTCTTTTATGGCGAGATTGGGCGCTTCGGTCACAGCACGGCTGAGCGATTCAAAGACGGCGAGCTCGAGGTAGGCCGTCTGTCCGAGGAAAGAAATCAAGTCGGGCGTGAGGTCGGACAGGTCGATGCGGTCTGCCGCATCCGCCAACTCGGCACGCGAACCGAGCACTGGCGCATTGACGCTGCGACGTCGTCCGAAAAGCCACTCAAACACGTCTCAACCCTATGCCCAATCGTCAGACCAAAAGCAAAAGGTAGGATGGGCACGTTGTGAAGACGTTGGAGCTTCGCACGCTACGCCTCACTCGGTATGCATGACGGGCGTAGACCCTCACAAACCGTTAGGCCATTCGTGCTTTTTTCAGACCTTTCTATCGACCCCGACATCATCGAAGCGCTCAGCTCGAAGGGGATCACCGAACCGTTCCCCATTCAGGAACAGACCATTCCGCTCGCGCTTTCGGGCCAAGACATCATCGGACAAGCCAAGACTGGTACCGGTAAGACCTTCGGGTTTGGCCTGCCGATCATCCAGCGCATTGGTCTCGATCCGGAACCCGGAGTCAAGGTGCTTGTCGTTGTCCCGACGCGCGAACTGTGCGTGCAGGTGACCGAAGACCTCGAGCTCGCGACCTCGAACCGCAAGACCAAGATCGCATCGATTTACGGCGGCAAGGCATACGAGGGCCAGATCGAGCAAATTAAAGACGGTGCCCAAATCATCGTGAGCACACCCGGTCGCTTGATTGACCTTGTGAACCAGAAGATCATCTCGCTGAGCCACGTGCAAGAAATCGTGCTCGATGAGGCAGACAAAATGCTCGACCTGGGCTTCTTGCCCGACGTGGAGAAGATTTTCTCGAAGGTGCCCGAGATTCGTCACACGATGTTGTTCTCGGCCACGATGCCCGGCCCGATCGTCACGCTTGCGCGCCGCTTCATGAGCAATCCCATTCACATTCGGGCGACCGACCCCGACGAGGGCTTGACTCAGGCGAACATCGAGCACCTCGTCTACCGCGCCCACTCGCTCGACAAGGACGAGGTGATTGCGCGCATCCTTCAGGCGGAAGGTCGCGGCAAGACCGTCATCTTCACGCGTACCAAGCGCGCCGCGTCGCGTCTGCAAGAAGAGCTCGCCGATCGCGGGTTCCCGGCCGTCGCCGTGCACGGTGACATGAGCCAGGAAGCGCGCGAGCGCTCGATGGCCGCGTTCAAGGCGGGCAAGAAAGACATCATGATTGCAACGGATGTCGCGGCTCGCGGTATCGATGTCGACGATGTCACGCACGTGATCAACCACACCATCCCCGACGACGACAAGACGTACCTGCACCGCGTGGGTCGCACCGGCCGCGCCGGCAAGACCGGTATCGCCGTGACGTTCGTCGACTGGGAAGACATGCACAAGTGGGCACTCATCAACCGCGCGCTCGAGTTCGGTCAGCCCGAACCGCTCGAGACGTACTCGTCATCACCGCACCTCTACACCGACCTGAACATCCCCGCCGGAACCAAGGGTCGCCTCAAGTCGACTCCTCCGATGAAGGGCAACGAGCGCGATGGCGGCAACCGTCGACGCACCAACAACCCGCCGAAGCACACGACTAACGCAACTGACGAACCCGGAACTGGCGCGCACGACGGTGGCGGAAGCGAACACCACTCGGGCAACAACCCGACGCGCAGTCGCAACCGTTCGCGTCAGCGCGGCCCGGGCCTCAG
>CAZYYL010000071.1:0-5886 GCA_964651425.1 uncultured Microbacteriaceae bacterium
GGCGTTGAACGTGACATACTTCGCCTCGCGAGCAGCCCTATCTAGCGGCGAGCCCGGGTCGGTCACGATAATGATGCGCTCGGTCGGGTCAATGCCCGCAGCCTCAAACGCGGCACGGAAGGTGCGGAGTTGGCTGTCGGTTTCGACGGTCGAACCAGACTTCGACGACACCACAATTGCCGTTGCCGACAAGTCACCCTCAAGTGCGGCGAGAACCTGACCAGGTTCCGTCGAATCGAGGATGGTTAGCTCCGCGTTGAACGTGCGAGTGATGACCTCCGGCGCGAGTGATGAGCCACCCATGCCGGCGAGCACGAAACGACTTACGCCCTTCGACGTAAGCTGGTCGCGAAGCGCATAAATATCTGCAACGAGCGGGCGCGAGGTTGTGACCGACTGAACCCATCCGAGACGAATCGACGCCTCGGCCTCGGCGGCCTTACCCCAGAGCGTGCTGTCTGAGTCGGTGATGGCACTCGCGACATACTTCTCAACGAGCGATGGAACGTGAGCGTCGACGGCCTCTTTGACCGCGCCCGAAACGTGAATCCGGAAACTCATCGTGCTGACTCCAATGCTGCGGTAACGGTGTCGAGCAGTTCGCCCCACGAGACGATGAACTTCTCTACGCCCTCGGTCTCGAGAGTGGCGGTGACATCGGCAAAGTCGACACCCGCGGCTGCGAGCTGAGCAAACAGCAGTCGTGCCTCGTCGTAGTTCTTCGTGATCGTGTCACCTGTGACGACACCGTGGTCGGCCGTCGCGAGCAGGGTCTTCTCAGGCATCGTGTTGACGACACCCGCCGCAACGAGTTCCGTCACGTAAAGCGTGTCGGCAAGATTCGGGTCTTTCACACCGGTGGACGCCCAGAGCGGACGCTGAGCGTTGGCGCCGAGTGCGAGCAACTTTGCCGCGCGCTCGGAGTCGAAGGCGTTCTCGAACAACTCGTATGCGAGGCGCGCGTTCGCGAGCCCGGCTTTCGACTTCAATGCAGCATCGGCGCCGAGCGCATCCAGTCGCTTGTCCACTTCCGTGTCGACGCGCGAGACGAAGAACGAGGCGACCGAGTGGATCTGCTCGAGGTCGTGACCGGCTGCGTGTGCCTTCTCAAGACCAGCCAGGTAGGCGTTGACAACGGCTTCATAACGCTCGAGTGAGAAGATCAGAGTGACATTGACCGAGATGCCGGCACCAATGACCTCCGTGATGGCATCGAGCCCGGCCAGAGTCGCCGGAATCTTAATGAGCGCGTTTTCACGGTCGACCTTGGCCCAAAGACGCTTCGCCTCGGCAACCGTGCCGGCAGCGTCGTGGGCGAGCGTGGGGGACACCTCAATCGACACGCGACCATCGACGCCCCGCGTGCTCTTGTAGATCGGCGTGAAGAGGTCGCACGCATCCGCGACGTCATCCGTGGTGATCTCGAACACCGCTTCGTCGGCGGTGGCGCCCTTTGCGGCGAGGTCAGCGACCTGCTCGGCGTAGCTCTCACCGTCCGTCAACGCGCCCGCGAAGATCGTCGGGTTAGTTGTCACACCCACAACGTTGACGTCAGCAATGAGCTTCGCTAACTTGCCGGTCGTGAGAGCACTGCGCGAAAGATCATCAAGCCAAATGCTGACGCCGGCGCCGGATAGTGCTGTGGTATTTGCGTTCATGTCCAAACCTGTCTTCGTGAGTGAGGGGATAAAGGTACCGAGACGTGTCGTCGCGAGTTATCGAGATGCCGTGATGGAATCCATTGCCGCGGCAACAACCGCATCGGCCGTCATGCCGAATTCGCGGAACAAAGTCTTGAAGTCCGCCGAGGCACCGAAGTGCTCGATGGATACGCTGCGCCCGGTCGAGCCAACGAGCTTGTCCCACGACATCGAGATGCCGGCTTCGACACTCACGCGTGCACGCACATCCGACGGGATGACCGACTCGCGGTAAGTGGGGGACTGCTCAGCGAACCACTCCATGCACGGTGCCGAGACCACGCGAGCCTTGACGCCCTGAGCGGCGAGCTTTTCGCGTGCCTCGACCGCGAGCTGCACTTCGGAGCCGGTGGCGATGAGGACGACGTCGGGCTTGCCGCCCGGAGCATCCACCAGCACATAGGCGCCCTTGGCGGTGTTCGATGCCGATGCGAAGACGCTGTCGGTGGCGTCACCCGCACCGCGTTCGAAAACGGGGAGGTTCTGGCGTGAGAGGGCGATTCCCGCGGGACCACCACGGCGCTTGAGAATCTCGAGCCAGGCGTGCGCAACTTCGTTGGCGTCGGCCGGGCGCACCACATCGAGGTCGGGAATCGCGCGCAGCGTTGCCAACTGTTCAATCGGCTGGTGGGTCGGTCCATCTTCGCCGAGCGCGACGGAGTCGTGCGTCCAGACGAAGATCGACGGAACCTTCATGAGGGCGGCGAGACGAACCGCCGGACGCATGTAGTCACTAAAGATGAGGAACGTACCGCCGTAGGCGCGGGTCTTACCGTGGAGCACGATGCCGTTGAGAATTGAGCCCATCGCGTGCTCGCGGATACCAAAGTGAAGCGTGCGTCCGTAAACGTCACCCGACCATTCGTGCGTCGACCATTCGGCGGGGATGAACGACTTCGTGCCCTCAATCGTCGTCATGTTCGACTCGGCAAGATCGGCAGAGCCACCCCAAAGTTCGGGCATAACGGCGCCCAGAGCGCTGAGCACCTTGCCGGATGCCACACGCGTTGAGATATCGGCGGCGGGGAAGACCGGCAGGGCCTTCTCAATGTCGGCGGGAAGAGCACCCGATTCAACGCGGTCAAAAAGTGCCTTGTGCTCAGGGTTGGCAGCGGCCCATGCATCGAACGACTTCTGCCACTCGGCGCGAGCGGCCTTACCACGCTCCACCGCCGAGCGAGTGTGCGCGATGACGTCCGCGTCTACCTCGAATGACTTCTCGGGGTCAAATCCGAGAGCCGACTTCAAACCGGAAAGTTCTTCGGCGCCGAGTGCGGAACCGTGAATCTTGCCCGTGTTCTGCTTCTTCGGACTTGGCCACCCGATGATGGTCTTCAGGATGATCAGCGACGGCTTCGTCGTCTCCGACTTGGCCTTTTCAATTGCCGCGAACAGTTCGGCGACATCTTCGACGTATGCACCGGTTTTCTTCCAGTTGACGGTCTGAACCTGCCACCCGTAGGAGTCATAGCGCTTGGCTACATCCTCGGTGAACGCAATGTTCGTGTCGTCTTCAATCGAAATCTGGTTGCTGTCATATATCGCAATGAGGTTGCCGAGCTTCTGGTGACCGGCGAGCGACGAGGCTTCGGCCGTGACGCCTTCTTGCATGTCGCCGTCGCCACAGATCGTATAAATGTAGTGATCGAACGGACTTGAGCCGACCGGCGAAGTTGGGTCAAAGAGTCCGCGCTCGAAACGAGCAGCGTAGGCGAATCCGACAGCGGATGCGAGGCCCTGACCCAGCGGGCCCGTCGTGATTTCCACACCCTTGGTGTGCCCGTATTCGGGGTGACCGGGAGTCAGCGAGCCCCACGTGCGCAACGCCTTGAGATCATCGAGCTCGAGTCCGTATCCGCCCAGATATAGCTGAACGTACTGCGTGAGCGAAGAGTGTCCCACTGACAAGATGAAACGGTCGCGGCCGATCCACTGGTCATCGCTCGGGTCACGACGCATGACTTTCTGGAACAACAGGTATGCAGCCGGAGCGAGACTGATTGCCGTGCCGGGGTGGCCGTTGCCGACCTTCTCCACAGCATCCGCTGCGAGTACACGAGCAGTATCGACGGCCTTTGCGTCGAGGTCATTCCATTCCAAAGCCATATCAGCCAAAGAGCCTTTCACGAGGGCGGCAAGATCGACGCAAGACGTCTGCGCAATGTGGTCAAGCATACCGGTACGCCCGTTGCCGACCTCGGGGCACGGCGGGGCATTCCCACACAATTTCTGGGCTCAAAGGGTGACATAGACTCGAGCACATGGCGGTGGAAACGACTCAATCTGACACGCATTCGCGTATCGGTTTCCAACGCAAATTCGCTGCCTACCTGTCGCTGACCAAGCCACGCGTGATGGAACTCCTGCTCGCAGTGACCATCCCCACCATGTTCCTTGCGCAGGGCGGAGTACCCAGCCTCGGGCTCGTTCTCGTCGTGCTACTGGGCGGTGCAATGAGCGCTGGTAGCGCCGGTGCATTCAATTGCTGGATCGATCGTGACATCGATCGCATCATGAATCGCACGAAAGGCCGCCCACTCGTCACGGGTGAAGTGAGTGACCGTGAAGCTCTCGTTTTTGCCTGGCTTCTCGCCATCATCAGCACCGCGTGGTTTGCCATCTTCACCAACTGGCTCGCAACAGGACTGTCGGTTGGAGCAATCCTCTTCTACGTCGTTGTGTACAGCCTCATCTTGAAGCGCCGCACCCCGCAAAACATTGTGTGGGGTGGTGCCGCCGGTGGTTTTCCGGTTCTCATTGGTTGGGCATCCGTCACCGGCTCATTGACGTGGACGCCCTTCGTGTTGTTCCTCGTGATCTTCGTCTGGACACCGCCCCACTACTGGCCACTCTCGTGGCGTTACCGCGACGATTACAAGAACGCGGGTGTGCCTATGCTCACCGTCGTACGCGGGCGCGTCACCGTCGGACTTCAAATCGTTCTGTATGGATGGGCGACCGTGGCCTCGACGCTTCTGCTCATCCCTGTGGCAGGCATGGGAATTGTGTACTCCGTGGTTGCGGCAAGCGCAGGTACGTGGTTCCTCATCGAGTGTCACCGTCTCTACAGCCGGGCGTTAGAGCACATCGACCCCAAACCGATGCGACTGTTCCACCTGTCCAACGCCTACTTGACGATCATCTTCTTGAGCGTCGCGATTGACCCTCTTCTGCCTTCTGTCTTCTAGAACCGTCCGCCAGGTGGCATCGACCGAATCGTTAGTGGTC
The DNA here is from genome assembly GCA_964651425.1 of uncultured Microbacteriaceae bacterium. GTDB lineage: Bacteria > Actinomycetota > Actinomycetes > Actinomycetales > Microbacteriaceae > RFQD01. The sequence continues at coordinate 4,929 of CAZYYL010000071.1, forward strand.
GCGGCTGATGTAGACGAGTCGCGTAGTTGCGGCGATCACGAGGCAAGCGAGCAACATGTGCGTACCGACCAGAATCGCCGGCAGCCCAAGATTCGCCTGAGCTAGACCTACGGCTACCTGCATCCCGTTGACGACAAACACGACGAGCGCAGCCAGCGCAACAGAGCTTCGCCCGGCAACGACGGCGACGACGACGACGGTCACCGTTGCGACAAGTGCGGCATACGCAGGCACGGAGTGGAAGTGCTGCCAGAGCTCGCTGTTTAACCCGTTTCGTGGCGCGTCGGCGTCTCCCGCGTGAGGTCCGGAACCGGTCACCAGAATTCCCAGCAATACGGTCATTGCTTGAAGGACGGCAACGAGCCACACACCGACCGCGAGCGCGGGAACTCCTTCGACTCGACCAGCGGGCTGGGGCGTCGGATGCATCGGCATTCGCGTGCGCAAAACGAGAAGCGTTGACAGCACCACCATCACGATGGAAACAACGAAGTGAAGTCCAACAACGTACGGGTCAAGCTTGGTGAGCACACTGATGCCGCCAATTACCGCCTGAGCGGGAATGCCCAAGCCGATAAGCAATGTCAGCCAAAACAGGTCGCGCCGCGCACGACGAAACCGCACAACGGAAAGAAACGTGGCGATGGCCACAATGACGAGCACAAAAGTAAGCAATCGGTTGGCAAATTCGATGACTCCGTGGATGCCCATCTCCGGTGTCGTGACGAGCGACTCTGCCGTGCACGTGGGCCATGTTGGGCATCCGAGACCACTGGCAGTCAATCGCACGGCGCCACCGGTGACGACAATCAGAATCTGAACAGCCCACGTGGTCCATGCCCACCCCCGAACCGAACGGGTGACGCTTGCCGGAAGCACATTCCTCAGTGGTCGCATAGCGGTTAGTCTATGTATGCGTGCCTCACCGTTCGGCCCTCAATGACGTGGCTTACCGCTG
>CAZYYL010000072.1:0-5846 GCA_964651425.1 uncultured Microbacteriaceae bacterium
CCGGCGCGCACCACTTCGACTTCGGGTAGTTCGGGCATGGCGATAGAAAAGCCGGACGACTAGTCGGATTCCGCGTCGCGCGCGAGCAACAACACAAGCGCCTTGCCCGCAGCGTCGACCTCGGCCGCTCGACGGCTCGAGCCGGTGCCGGTCTCGCTGACGTCGGCAATCGTCACGACCGCCGTGAACACGCGAGCGTGATCGGGACCATCCCCGGTGACCTCGTACGTCGGAGCAGTAACACCGAGCTGAGCGGCAATCTCTTGCAGGCTCGTCTTCGGGTCGTGGTGCAGACCGAACCGGTCGGCGTCATCGAAGAGCGGCTCGAGCAAACGCAGAACGAGAGCGTCGGCAGCTGCGGGTCCGGCGGACAGAAACACTGCGCCAACGATTGCCTCGAGGGTGTCCGACAAAATCGTGGGCTTCTCGGCACCGCCCTGTCTTGATTCGCCGACACCGAGTCGGATGTGGGGCCCCAGGTTGATGTTGCGAGCCACGACGGCGAGCGCATCCATCGACACGACTGCGTGGTGTCGACGAGACAGGTCACCTTCGCTCAATTCGGGGAAAGCGTTGTACAGCCACAGGCGCACCGACTGACTGATGACGGCGTCGCCCAGAAATTCGAGTCGCTCATTATGAGCAATGCCCCCATGCTCGTACGCGAAGGAACGATGCGTGAGGGCAAGCTCAAGCAGGTCGGTGTCGAGGTTGACACCTAGTGCGGCGATGAGGTCATCGCGCACGTTAGACGTCGGCGACCTTGCGGCCCTTGTATTCCATGAACAAGGCGGTGCCGGCGGAGTCTTCAACAACCTTGGCGCGGTGCGGGAGGCTGTAGGTCACCTTGCCAGAAGCGTCAACGGTCTTGACCAGCGTGGGGGCGTCAGCCTTCCACTGCGAACGACGCATGCGAGTGGATGCACGCGACATCTTGCGTTTTGGAACTGCCATGATCTTCTCTTCTCTTGATGTTCTCGAGCGCTAGTCGCGCTCGTCAGTCTTGTCGGAAGCGGTGAACTCGGTGAGGGCTGCCCAGCGAGGGTCGAGCCTGACGTCGTCGTCATCCGAAGCGCTTTCCCGACGCTCGCCCGTCTCTGGATTGAGACCGGGACAGTCGGGAGTACACACCGGCTGGAACGGAAGTGCGAGCACCACCGCATCCCTAATCAGAGGTTCAAGATCCACGTGGTCGTCGTGAACCTCATAATCAAATGCTTCGTCAAGAGAATACGCGAAAAGTTCTTGAATTTCGACTTCGAGCTCCATCGTGAACGGCTCGAGACAGCGTCCACACTCCGCTTCGGCCGTCGCGGTCACGTCTGCCGTGACGAGAATGCCCTCGTGAATCGACTCCAGGCGGCCATCGATGTGGATGATCCCACCGACCGGCACCCACGCCAGCCCCTCACCCATGCGTTCCGGCAGGGTGATGTCGCGCTCAAGGTCACGTTCCTCACCCGGGCTGTGCATGAGGTCGTGCACCGGCACGGTGAACGGAGTTTTGACGAATTTAGCCACGGGTCAAGTGTAGGTCGGTTGCCTACTCTTCGATTTCGGCTTTGCGTGCACGCAGGTGGTCACGGAACGTGATTTTTTCCCCCGCATCCAGTGCCGCAATGTAGCTGGCGAAGTCGACCTGGTCGCGAAGACTCGTGCCCGATTTCATCAGGTTGGCCTGTTTCACTTCGGTCGCCATGATGTCGAGGGCGACCTTCTCCACCTCGGGCCAATCTTCCGCGCGAACGAACATTGCGCCGTCGGTATCGGCGACGACAATGTCGCCGTTTGAGACCTCGAATGTTCCGAACGGGATTGTCGCGGACAAGTCCGGCACACCCTCTGCTTTTGTCGGGCCGGCCGGCGTGGTGCCCATGCTCCAGATCGGCAAACCGATTTCGCGAAGCTGCAACTCGTCGCGGTGCATCCCCCACAAAACGATTCCCGCAATGCCAGCCTTTGCCGCTTCGAGCACGACGAGGTCGCCGATGCACGCTTGGTCGAGGCGTCCTTGGTTGTCGATGACGAGCACCGACCCGGGTTGGGCCGAATCGATGGCGCGCAGAAACACGTCCACACTTCCGCGGTGGGTAACGACGACGGCTGGGCCCACGATGTGCGCATCCGCTTTCAATGGCTTCGTGATGACGCTGGGGCTGACTCGAATGAGACGGTCGAGGCGAAGACTCGCGTCAAAGAGCGGCGCGGTTGCGGGCAGTTTCGCCGCGGGATTGCTCACGCCTGCATGCTCTCAAGGTACGCGGCGACCACGTGAGGAACGTACGGGCGCACATCTCCCCCGAGCGCGGCCACCTGACGAACCAACGAACTCGACACGTGAACCTGACTCGGATCGGGCAGCATGAACAGCGTTTCGATGCCGGTGAGGTTTCGGTTCACGACAGCCATCGGCGTCTCGTACGTCACATCGTTGGGCGTGCGAAGGCCTTTGACGAGAACGGATGCGCCCACCTCGGTGCAGTAATCGACGAGCAGTCCGATGCTCCACGAGGTGACAACCACGTTGCTCGTGAGCCCCGCCTGGGCGAGCACTTTCTCAATCAGGGTCACTCGTTCCGAAATCGGCAGAAGTGCCGTCTTGCCGGGGTTGTGCACGACAACAACGTGGACCTCATCAAACAACTTTGTTGCGCGCGCGATGACGTCGAGGTGTCCGAGCGTGATCGGGTCGAACGATCCGGGGATGACGGCTACTCTGCGCATGTCTTCAGCCTAGAGAAGAATCATCCCTTGTTGAGAAAGTCTCTCTCGGAAGCCGACAAGCGCCGCCGCAGGGCGAGCCGGAGTGGGTCGTGCTGCTTGAGCGCGGGGTCGGCCGCGAGCACCGTTTCTGCGGCAGCACGCGCGTCGGCAATCACGTCGCCGTCTCGAGCTGCGCGCAACAGACGAAGGGAGCTACGACCACCCGACTGCGAGGCGCCAAGCACGTCACCCTCCGACCTGAGTTCGAGGTCCACGCGAGACAGCTCGAATCCGTCGGTCGTGGCAGCGACTGCCTCCACGCGCTCGCGGGCCAACGACCCGGCCACGGCATGCGTGACAAACAGCGCGAGACCCGGCACCGAGCCACGACCCACTCGACCACGAAGCTGGTGCAGCTGCGAGACGCCGAAGCGGTCGGCATCCATCACCACCATCGTCGAGGCATTGGGCACGTCGACACCGACCTCAATCACCGTCGTCGCCACCACAATGTCGATGTCCCCCGCGGCGAACGCGCGCATAATGCGGTCTTTCTCGTCGGCACTCATTCGACCGTGCAGAGGTTCGATGCGCAATTTACCGAGCAGAGGATGTGCGCGCACGAGATCCGTCACCGACACAACGGACGCCCGCGGAGGTCGCTGGATCTCGGCGATGTCTCCGAGGCTCGCATCAGCCGTGACGGCATCGGATTCCTCGCCGAAGTCTTCCCCGTCCTCGACCACGTCGGCATCAATCGCCGGACACACGATGAACGCCTGCCGACCCTGCGCAATCTCTTCGCCGACCCGCTCCCACACGCGCGAAATCCAGGTCGGATGCTCGTCGAGTGCAACGGCGTGACTCGTAATACCCGGGCGTCCGGCGGGCACGTGTTCGATTGTCGAGATATCAAGGTCGCCGAACACGGTCATCGCGACCGTGCGCGGAATCGGCGTTGCCGTGAGCACGAGCGAGTGCGGAGTCGCCTTCGCCTTCATCTGCAGGGCTGCGCGTTGCTCGACGCCGAAGCGGTGTTGTTCATCCACCACGATGAGACCGAGGTCGAAGAACTCGGTCTTGTCGCTCAACAACGCGTGCGTGCCGACGACGATTCTCGCCTTACCCGAGACCACGCGAAGCAGCGCGGCTCGCTTCTCGGCGACCGGCAGCTGGCCGGTCAGCAGAGTCGGTACGAGCTCGGCCGCGAGGTCAGGCCCGAGCGAATTCACGATCGAGCGGAGGTGCTGACTGGCGAGCACTTCGGTCGGCGCGAGCAACACGGCCTGCCCACCGCTGTCGGCGACCTGCAGCATCGCCCGCAGAGCGACGAGCGTCTTGCCCGAACCCACTTCGCCCTGCACGAGTCGGTTCATCGGCACGGTCGACTCAAGGTCCGCCGAAATTTCAGCACCGACAGCCTGCTGGTCGGGCGTGAGCGTGAACGGCAAGTTCGCCTCGAGTCGGTCGACGAGACCGTTCGGGATACGCGGCCGCGCCTCGGCGACCCGCTCGCGCAGCGCCGCCCGCTGCTGCAGAAGCGCGGCCTGCAAGATGAACGCTTCGGTGAAGCGCAGCGACTCGCGCGCCCCCTGCCAATCGGCGTCGACCTGTGGCGCGTGAATCTTGGTCAGCGCCTCGGCGAATGGCATGAGTCCGCGTTCGGCACGCAGGTTGGCGGGCACCGGGTCGGGCACCGGATCAGCGCCATCTGTGGTCGCCGTCAGCACGGGCAACACGATCTGCATCATCTTCGCGAGCTGCCACGATGCCACGGTCGACGTCGCCGGATACAACGGAATTGGCGTGAGCGCCCACGCGGCTGCGTCAGCATCGGATTGCTCGCCAGCGCGGTCATCCGTTTCGAAAAGTTCGTAGTCGGGATGCGCCAACTGCAGTGCCCCGCGATACGCGCCGACCTTGCCCGCGAAGATGCCCCGCACGCCAGGTCGAAGGTCCTTCTCGCGCCACGCCTGGTTGAAGAACGTCAGGGTGAGTGCGCGGGGGCTCTTGCCGTCGGTGATGCGAACCTCGAGAATCGAGCCCTTGCGCTGACGCATCGGGCGGGTGCGCACATCCAACACCTCGGCAACGATCGTCACGTTCTCGTTGATGGGAACGTCCGCGATCGCCGTGAGTTCGCCGCGCTTCGCGTATCGGCGCGGGTAATGCCCGAGCAGATCTCCGACCGTGAACATACCGAACGCCTTCTCAAGACTCGCAGCAGTCTTGCCGCCGAGCACGCCGGTGAGGCGGGCGTCGAGGGCATCGGTCATGCGTCGAGTCTATTTACGCCCACCGTAGGCTTGTCCCGTGACGCGCATCATCGCCGGGTTCGCCGGCAGCCGAGAACTGGGCGTGCCGAAGTCGGGCACCCGACCCACTAGCGACCGCGTGCGCGAAGCGGTGTTCTCCGCACTCGAAGCCCGAGATGCGATAGCGGATGCGCGCGTGCTCGACCTTTTCGCGGGCTCAGGTGCCCTCGGGCTCGAGGCTCTCTCACGCGGGGCTCACTCGGTCGTGCTCGTGGAGAAGCATCCCAAGGCTGCCGAGATTGCGGCTAAGAATGCGGAGCTCGTGCGATCTGTTGGCGGGCTCGACAGCTCGGCCGTGCAGGTCGTGGTGAACTCGGTGTCGCACTACCTCGATGCACTGTCGACCAGCGCAGGCGCATCCACCGGCCAATTCGACCTCGTCTTCATCGACCCGCCCTACGACCTTCCCGACGACGAACTCGACGCGGTGCTGGTTGCACTCGTTCCGCACCTCAGCGAAGGTGCCGACGTTATCGTCGAACGGTCAACGCGCTCGGCCGACCCGACACCGCCGGCCGGCATGACCCTCGATAAATCGAAGGCGTACGGTGAGACGACGATTCACTACCTGTCGAAGGACTAGCCAGTCCCGCGCCGAAACCCGCGCGAACTACTGCGCGTAGGGATTCCAGCCGATCGGCTCGATCGATTCGCCCCGCAGCAACACCCGGTCGAGCGCGGTGCGTCCGGCGATGACCTTGCCGACGCGCGTGAACCCGTCGGGCAACAGATCCCCGGGAGGGAAACAGGCGAGCAGGCAGTGGTCTTCGCCACCGTGCAGAACAGCCCGGCGAGACACCTCGAGTTCGACACCGTAGGCGCGCGAGA
>CAZYYL010000073.1:0-5818 GCA_964651425.1 uncultured Microbacteriaceae bacterium
ACTTACAAGGGACTTCCGGGCGACGTAAAGCCTGGGGACCCGCTCCTCATTGACGATGGCAAGGTTGCGCTTCGTGCTACCGCGGTCGACGCCAAGACCGTCACGACGGTCGTTGAGGTTGCCGGACCCGTCTCGAACAACAAGGGCATCAACCTGCCCGGTGTTGCCGTGAACATTCCTGCCATGAGCGACAAGGACGAATCCGACCTTCGTTGGGGTCTGCGCCTTGGCGCCGACTTCATCGCCTTGAGCTTCGTGCGTGATGCCAGGGACATCGATCGCGTCCACGAGATCATGGACGAAGAAGGTGTTCGCTTGCCCGTTATCGCCAAGATCGAAAAGCCGCAGGCCGTCGACAATCTCGAAGAAATCGTTGACGCGTTCGACGGCATCATGGTTGCCCGTGGTGACCTTGGCGTTGAGCTTCCCCTCGAGGCAGTTCCGATTGTGCAAAAGCGCGCCGTGGAGCTTGCCCGCCGCTGGGCGAAGCCCGTTATCGTCGCCACGCAGGTTCTTGAGTCGATGATCTCGAGCCCTCGTCCGACTCGCGCTGAAGCATCCGACTGCGCAAACGCAGTTCTCGATGGCACCGACGCGGTCATGCTCTCTGGTGAAACGTCCGTTGGCGAATACCCGACCATCACCGTTCAGACGATGGCGCGCATCATCGAGTCGACCGAAGAGCACGGACTCGACCGAATCCCTGACCTCGGCACGAAGCCGCGCACCCAGGGTGGAGCAATTACGCTCGCTGCCGCCGAAGTCGCCGAGTTCGTTGGTGCGAAGTACCTGTGCGTCTTCACCGAGTCGGGTGACTCCGCACGACGAATGGCGCGCCTGCGTTCACCCATCCCCATGATCATCTTCACTCCACACGAGTCGATCCGCCGTCGCATGAACATGACCTGGGGCGTTCGCTCGGTTATCGTCAGCGGTGTCACCCACACCGATGAAATGTTCGGACAGGTCGATGACGTTCTTCTCGGCAACAAGCTTGCTGCCGTGGGGGAGAAGGTCGTCGTGATCGCTGGGTCCCCTCCCGGAATCGCGGGGTCGACCAACGACCTCCGCGTGCACACGGTTGGTGACGCCCACAACGAGGCTGCTCCCGCATACGCAAAGCTCAGCTAAGACTTTGTCTTAGAAGCAAAACGGGCCACACGATTTCTCGAGTGGCCCGTTTCGCGTTGTGCCGGATGTGGGATTCGAACCCACACGCCCGCAAGGACAAAGCATTTTGAGTGCTCCGCGTCTACCATTCCGCCAATCCGGCTTAGGCACAACGAGGTCGAGTTTATCTTAGGCTTAGGGCTGTGAGTGACGACGAGACCATGACCCCCAGCGAGACCGCATCGGAAGCGACAGGTCCGGCACGAATTGTTGTCGCCGAGGATGAGTCAATCATCCGCATCGACATCGTTGAAACACTTCGCGGCTACGGATACAACGTCGTCGGTGAAGCGGCCGACGGTGAAGCAGCCGTCGAGATGGCTTCAGCGCTCAAGCCCGACCTCGTTGTCATGGACGTCAAGATGCCCAAGCTCGACGGCATCTCTGCAGCAGAGAAGCTGTATCAAGGTCGTGTCGCACCCGTCTTGCTTTTGACCGCATTCAGTCAGAAGGAACTCGTTGAGCGTGCGAGCGAGGCTGGCGTCGTCGCATACATCGTGAAGCCGTTTACTCCGGCCGACCTCCTCCCTGCGGTCGAGATTGCACTTTCGCGCAGCGCCGAGATGCGTGCACTCGAGGCCGAGGTCGCCGACATGAGTGAACGATTTGAGACCCGCAAGATTGTCGACATCGCCAAGGGCATTCTCAACGAGAAGATGGGGCTGACCGAGCCCGAAGCGTTCCGCTGGATTCAAAAAGCATCAATGGATCGTCGATTGACCATGAAGGATGTTGCGGTCACCATCATCGACCAGCTCGGCGCGAAATAATAACCTGCGCACTCGGTCGCCAAGTAGGAGCGACCTAGACCTCTTTGATGAGGTTCGTGATGCGTACCGTCGAGAGACGACGGCCTTCTTCATCGCGACACACAATTTCGTGCGTGGCGAGAGTGCGTCCCAGGTGCAGAGCCGTACATTCGGCGATGACATAACCGGTTTTGGCGCTGCCCGTGTGAGTTGCGTTGATCTCGATGCCCACCGCCATTCCGCGACCAGCGGCGTGGATGTTCGACGAGACGGAACCCATGCTTTCGCCGAGCACAACGTACGCACCGCCGTGCAGGATTCCGAACGACTGCGTGTTGCCCTCAACCGGCATGGACGCGATCGAGTGCTCGGCCGTGAGCTCGTGAAACTCGATGCCCATCTTGGCGCAAAGCTTTCCCGCATCGACGCCGACGAGGGCCTCAAGGTTGAGTGGTTCCGGTAACTGGTCCCGTTTCACGTCTTCTCCTTTGATTAGGCTTACCTCGTGACTGACGAAAAAAAGCCTACCCTTATGCTCATCGACGGTCATTCGCTGGCCTTCCGGGCTTTCTATGCGCTCCCGCTCGAGAGTTTCCGCACCGACGACGGACAACACACCAACGCGATTCACGGCTTCTTGTCGATGCTGCTCAACCTGCTCTCAAAAGAGAAGCCGACCCACCTTGCGGTTGCCTTCGACATTTCTCGTTTCAGTTTTCGCACGCGTGAATATCCCGAATACAAGGGAACACGTGGCGAGACGCCACCCGAGTTCATCGGGCAAGTTCCTCTTCTGCAAGATGCACTGCACGCGATGAACATCACCACATTGACGAAAGAGGACTTCGAGGCCGACGACATTCTCGCGACGCTCGCGCATCAGGGTGAACGTGACGGCTTCGATGTGCTCGTGGTGTCGGGTGACCGCGACACGATTCAGTTGGTCAACGACAATGTCACTCTGCTCTACCCGTCGACCCAGGGTGTCTCCGCATTGACGCGTTACGACCCTGAGAAAGTTCGCGAACGTTACGGCATCAACCCCGAGCAATACCCCGAGATTGCGGCGCTGGTCGGCGAAACGAGCGACAACTTACCGGGCATCCCTAAGGTCGGTGAAAAAACCGCCGTCAAGTGGATTAATGAATACGGTTCCCTGGAGCAGATTCTGGCGCGTGCCGACGAAATCACCGGCAAGGTCGGCGAATCGCTTCGAGAGCACCGTGCAAACGCAGAACGAAATCGCCGTCTCAACCGTCTGGTGACCGACGTTGAACTCCCGGTCACACCAGCCGACCTGCATCGGGTTGATTTCAACGTGGACGCGGTGCGCGAAGTCTTCACTCGTCTCCAGTTCCGGACGTTGCAGGAACGCGTGCTCAAGTTGGCGAATGGCGGCACCGACGACGACTCATCGGCACCGGGTGACTCGGGCGGGTCGAACTCGCGATCGTCGGCCCGATCAAGCTCGGGCACTCGCAACGCGGGAGCAGGATCATCCGCTCACGCACCGGCCGCGTCAGCGCACCCGGTCGTCGAGGTCGGGCCATGCCCGTCACCCCAGTCGTTGCTCGACGAAGAGCTCTCGGCATGGATTCATCGCGCAAGTGAAGCAGCACCTCAGGGCATCGCCGTGCACGTGGCATCCTCGGGTAACACGGTGCTGGCAGTCGGACTCGCGACCTCCGATTCGTGCGTCACCGTTCCATGGAATCCGGGCGCTGACATCGAACCCGTGAAGAAACTCTTGATGGGACCGACGCCCGTTGTGTTTTACGCCGCGAAGGCACAGATCAAGCTCCTTGCGTCGAACGACTTCGATGTACTCAATGTCTCGAACGATGCTGAACTCGCCGATTGGGTGATGCGCCCTGACGTTGCGACGCGCTCGCTTGCCACACTCGTCAACAGCACTTTTGGTGTCGAGCTAGCGCAGGCCGACGCGAATGCACTCATCGATGATGGAGCACCCTCGGCCGGCGAGCTGGCCTGGTGGACGGGTCGACTCGCACACACGCTGTCCGAGCGCATGTCTGCGACGGAGTTGGCGCTCATGCTCGACATTGAATTGCCCACGATGCTGTCACTCGCGGCGATGGAATTGCGCGGCGTGCAGGTGAATGCTGCAAAACTTGCGTCACTTTCTGCCGAGCTCGGTGAACGTGCAGCCGGCGCCCAAGCCAAGGCTTTCGCCGAAATCGGCAAAGAGGTGAACCTAGCGAGCCCGAAACAGCTGCAAGAGGTCTTGTTCGACCAACTGCAGATGCCCAAGACGCGTCAGACCAAGACCGGCTACACGACCGATGCCGCGGCGCTGACCGATTTGCAGATCAGCAACCCGCATCCGTTCCTCGACGCGCTGCTCGATTTTCGCGACACAACGAAACTGCGACAGATCGTGGATGTGCTCGCGGGGTCGATCGGCTCGGACAAACGCATCCACACCACGTATGTACAAACGGGCACGTCGACCGGACGCCTGTCGTCAGCCAACCCGAACCTTCAGAACATTCCTGTTCGCACGGCGGACGGCCGTCGCATTCGCGAAGCGTTCGAAGTCGGCGACGGGTTCGAATGCTTGCTTACAGCCGACTACTCCCAAATCGAAATGCGTGTGATGGCGCATTTCTCTCAGGATGCCGGACTCATCGAAGCCTTCCACAGTGGCGAAGACCTCCACCGGTTCGTTGGGTCTCGAGTGTTCGGTGTCGAGCCGGCAAACGTCACGCCCGAGATGCGCACCAAGGTCAAGGCGATGAGCTACGGCCTCGCCTACGGACTCAGCGCCTTTGGTCTCGCTCGCCAACTCAAGATTCCTCAGTCCGAGGCCAAGTCGTTGATGACCGACTACTTCGCGCGGTTTGGGGGAGTGCGCGACTACCTCCGCGGAGTCGTCGAACAGGCCCGCGAAAACGGATACACCGAGACGCTGTTCGGACGCCGCCGACCGTTCCCCGATCTGCAGAGCCCGAACCGCGTATTGCGTGACAACGCCGAGCGAGCCGCATTGAATGCGCCTATGCAGGGGACAGCCGCCGACATCATGAAGATTGCGATGAACGGCATCGAGTCTGACCTCATCACGCGAGGCGTGAAGTCACGCCTCCTCATGCAGGTTCATGATGAATTGATTGTTGAGATTGCGCCAGGCGAATGGGACATTGTCGAACCGATTGTGCGTGAGCGCATGAGCGCTGCCGCCGAGTTGCGCGTCCCGCTTGAGGTGCAGGTCGGCCGAGGATCTGAGTGGAACGAAGCCGCACACTAATGCGGTAGCCTGAGAGGGCGTGTTTTCTGCGCATCCCTATCCGCATGCCGTCATGCATGGCGCTGGGTCTCTCTCGCGAGTGAGTCGACGTCTGTGTGCCGACCCCAAGTAAAGCCCCATCTGGAGCAACATTTCATGACATCCGCAACGACCAAGGCAACCAAACAGGTTGCCATCAACGACATCGGATCTGCTGAGGACTTCCTCGCCGCTGTCGAAAAGACCCTGAAGTTCTTCAACGACGGAGATCTCATCTCCGGCACCGTTGTCAAGATTGATCGCGACGAGGTTTTGCTCGACGTCGGTTACAAGACGGAAGGCGTCATCCCCTCGCGTGAATTGAGCATCAAGCACGACGTCGACCCCAATGAGGTCGTTTCCGTCGGTGACTCAATCGAGGCACTCGTTCTTCAGAAGGAAGATAAAGAAGGCCGCCTCATTCTCTCCAAGAAGCGCGCTCAGTACGAGCGTGCGTGGGGCGATGTCGAGCGCATCCGCGACACCGACGGTGTCGTCACTGGCTCGGTCATCGAGGTCGTCAAGGGTGGCCTCATCGTTGACATCGGTCTGCGCGGCTTCCTCCCCGCATCGCTCATCGAACTGCGTCGCGTTCGCGACCTCACGCCGTATC
>CAZYYL010000074.1:0-5743 GCA_964651425.1 uncultured Microbacteriaceae bacterium
TGGACCCCGCCCTTCTGCGTCCGGGTCGTTTCGACCGGCAGATTGGTGTCGACGCTCCCGACTTGGAGGGACGCAAGCGCATTCTCGAAGTTCACGCCAAGGGCAAGCCCATGGCTAAGAGCGTCAACCTCGAAGTTGTTGCGCGCAAGACCCCGGGATACACCGGTGCCGACCTCGCCAACGTGCTCAACGAAGCCGCTTTGCTTACCGCTCGCGCGGGCGAGAAAGTCATCACCAACGAGATGATCGACGAAGCTGTTGACCGCGTGATGGCCGGCCCGCAGCGGCGCAGCCGTCTGATGAAAGACCAGGAGCGTCTCATCACGGCGTACCACGAGGGCGGTCACGCTCTCGCGGCGGCGGCGATGAACTACTCCGACCCCGTGACGAAGATTACGATTCTGCCACGCGGTCGCGCCCTCGGATACACGATGGTCATGCCGCTCGAAGACAAGTACTCGGTCACGCGCAACGAGTTGATGGATCAGCTCACTTACGCGATGGGTGGTCGAGTCGCCGAAGAAATCGTGTTCCACGACCCCACGACCGGCGCATCCAACGACATTGAAAAGGCGACGAACATCGCCCGCAAGATGGTCACCGAATACGGCATGACCTCGACCCTTGGTGCGGTCAAGCTCGGTGGCGGTTCAGGCGAGATGTTCTACGGACGCGACATGGGGCACAGCCGTGATTACAGCGAGCGGATGGCCGAACAGGTCGACGGCGAAATTCGCAAGTTCATCGAGCAGGCTCACAGCGAGGCCCACACTGTTCTCACGCAGAACCGGGCCATTCTCGACAAGCTCGCAGCCGAGCTGCTCGAAAAGGAAACGCTCGACCAGGACCAGATTGCCAAGATTTTCGTTGGCATCAAGAAGCTCAAGGAACGCCCGCTGTGGCTTTCGAGCGAGAAGCGACCGGTGTCGAAGGTTCCTCCGGTGAAGGTTCCCGCGCGCAAGGTGGAGAAGCCGGCGGCCAAGGCGGCCAGCAAGGCAACCGCGAAGCCCGTTGCAAAGGCTTCGACGAAGGCTCCCGCCAAGCGCGCTCCGAAGAAGCCCACCGAATAGGTTCGTGCTATGCCGGTCGATCGTGAACGGATTCGCCGAGCGGTCGCCGAGATTCTCGAGGCCATCGGCGAAGACGTCTCGAGACCCGGTCTGGTGAACACGCCGGAACTTGTTGCCGACGCCTACGCGGAGTTGTTTGCCGGGCTAGATGAGGACCCGCGTGAGCACCTGACGCAGAGTATCCCGTTCGACGGCGAAGCCGAAGCCGTCATTGTGAGCAACATCAGCCTGCGTTCGGTGTGCGAACACCACCTGCTCCCGTTCACGGGACGCGCGCATGTCGCCTACATTCCGAATAACCGGATTGTCGGGCTGGGCAAGATTCCTCGCGTTGTGCACGCTCTCGCTGCCCGCCCGCAGATTCAAGAGCGCTTGACCGACGACATCGCCACTGCATTCGACGAGGGTCTGTCGCCACTCGGCGTACTCGTTGTTATTGAGTCCTCGCACCAGTGCATGTCTGCGCGTGGTGCTCACGAGACCCAGGCGAGCACAATCACCGTCGCATCGCGAGGGTCACTGACCGATCCGGCCGCTCGCGCCGAAATCTTGTCACTGCTGCGAGTGGAGTCGTGACCGAGCCACTGCTCGCTGCGCGCGGGCTTGTGATGGGCATCCTGAACGTCACCGTCGACTCGTTCAGTGATGGCGGTCGGTTTCTCGGGTTGTCGAATGCGCTCGCTCATGCACGCGAGATGATCTCCGCCGGCGCCGACATCATTGACATCGGGGGAGAGTCGACGCGACCCGGCGCTGCACGCGTATCGCGTGACGAAGAACAGACGCGCGTATTGCCTCTCGTGCGCGAACTCGCTGCTGAGGGCGTTGCCGTAAGCATCGATACCCTCAACGCCGACACTGCGGCCAAAGCGGTTGACGCGGGTGCGAGGTTCATCAACGACGTGTCGGGCGGCTTGGCCGATGACGACATGACTAGAGTCGCCGCCGAGTCGGGTGTCGTATACATCGCGGGGCACTGGCGTGGAACATCCGCCACCATGAATGATTTCGCGCACTATGACGACGTAGTTGCCGAGGTGCGCGTCGAGCTTGGACAGCGAGTGGATGCGCTGCGCGAGGCGGGCGTGCCTACTGACCGACTCGTGCTCGACCCGGGCCTCGGATTCGCCAAGTTGCCAGAGCACAACTGGTCGTTGCTCACACATTTGTCACAACTGCAGGATTCCGCGACTCCGCCGCACGACCGGTTGCCCGTGCTCATCGGTGCTTCACGCAAGCGCTTCATCGGTGAACTCATGCCGCCCGATGCGCAAATGTCCGAGCGCGACCTGCCCTCCGCGGTCGTGGCCGCGCTCGCACTAAACGCTGGTGCGTGGGGTGTGCGTGTGCACGACGTGCGGTCGACCAGACTTGCAGTGGCCGTGCAACGCAAATGGGAGAGCGCAGAATGACCGAGCGAACTGGGACTGACACGATTCGTCTGACCGGACTTTCCGTTTACGCCCACCACGGCGTCTTCGAACACGAGCGCGCCTACGGTCAGGAATTCATCGTCGATCTCGTCATCGAGTTCGACACACGTGCGGCTGCGGCTTCGGATGACGTGAGTGACACCGTGAATTACGGCGACCTCGCGCTGACCGTTGCGGCCGAGGTGAAGCGCGATCCGGTGAACTTGCTAGAGACGTTGGCCGCGCGAGTCGCATCCACCGTTCTGACCGACACACGCATCGATGCCGTCGAGGTGACGATTCACAAACCACAGGCCCCCATCGAGACCGCGTTCAGCGACGTGACCGTGACGATTCGTCGCACGCAGGCCGACTCGAAAAGAGCGGGCAGTGAAGGCTGACACGACGCGCGCGGTCATTGCGCTCGGCGCGAATCTCGGCGACCGGCAGGCGACCCTCGACTCGGCGATCAGCGAAATGGACGCGCACGCGCACATCACCGTAGTCGCTGTGTCGACCTATCTCGACACGACGGCTGTTCGTCTGGATGGCCCCGCCGATGAGGCTCCTCGATACCTGAACGCGGTCGCTCTGCTCGACACGACTCTGGACGCCTCGCAACTGCACGCGGTTCTGCGCACCATCGAAACCGCGCACGGTCGCGAGCGTCACGAGCGCTGGGGCGACCGCACTCTGGATCTCGACCTCATCGATTTCGGCGGTGTGATTTTGGGGTCGGCCGACCTCACGTTGCCGCACCCGCGAGCGCACGAGCGCCTGTTCGTGCTCGATCCGTGGTTAGAGATTGATCCACGGGCCAAGCTCGCCGGCATCGGTTCGGTCGCCGACGCGCGTAGGGTGCTGTCATGAAGCGAACCTCCTACGGGCTGCTCGTTGGGCTGATTGCCAGTGGGCTCGTCGTCGCCTATCTTGGCGAACTTCTGTTGCAGACCACGGGCGGCATCACGGTTGTTCCTCCGTTGTCGCTGGAGATTTCGCTCGTCGTGATCGCCCTTGCGGTGGTCGGCATGGCCATTCCGGTGCGACGTCGAATTACCGGCAAGCGCAAGATCCCACTCGACCCGTTCTATGCGGTGCGCGTTGCGGTGCTCGCCAAAGCGAGCGCGCTGTCGGGCGCGCTGATGCTCGGCGCGGGCGCGGGCATCCTGCTGATTTTGCTTGGTCGCCCGGTGATGCCCGATGTCGCTCTGCTTGCACCCACCATCGGCCTGGTGGTCTGTTCACTTGTTGGCGTTGTCGCGGGTTTGATTGCCGAATGGATGTGCGTACTCCCGCCCGACGACCCGGAGCTTGGTCATGAATCCGCAGCGTGACGGGCGCCTCGGCGTCGGCGTAATCGGTTCGGGCCGAGTCGGCCCGGTGCTCGCGCAAGCCCTCGCAGGCGCGGGTCACGCGATCGTGGGCATCTCGGCCGTGTCGCACGAATCGCGCGAACGCGCGGAAACGTTGTTGCCCGGCGCACCGATTCTCGACGTGCCGCAGATCGTCGAGCGAAGTGAACTCGTGTTGCTTGCTGTGCCCGACGACCAGTTGCTCAACCTCGTTTCGGGGCTGGCCGAGGCAGGTGCGTGGCAAGCGGGACAGATTGTCGTGCACACTTCACCGAATTTTGGGCTGGATATTCTCACTCCTGCCCGGGCGATGGGCGCGATTCCCATTGCCATCCATCCCGCCATGTCGTTCACGGGTACGAGTGTCGATGTTGCACGACTGGCCGAGTGTTGCATGGCGGTGACGGCACCATCGCCTGTGCTGCCCATAGGGCAAGCGCTCGTCGGGGAGATGGGCGCGGAGCCCGTCGTGGTTGCGGATGCGGACCGTCCGGCATATGCAGAAGCCCTGTCGACCGCGAGCAACTTCTCGGTCGCGATTGTCAACCAAGCGCGATACCTACTTGAGCAGGCGGGTATCGAAAATCCGTCGCGAGTGTTGGGGCCGGTCATCCGCTCGACCATCGACAACGCGTTGATGAACAACCGTGTCGCCGGCGAGATTGATGTCTAAGTTTCGCGTTGCTCTCGTGCCCACCATGGGCGCGCTGCACGAAGGACACCTGACGCTCGTGCGCCGGGCGCGCGAACTGGCCGACCGCGTGGTCGTATCGATTTTCGTGAACCCGTTGCAATTCGGCGCGGGCGAGGATTTCGACAAGTATCCGCGCACGCTCGAAGCAGACACCGCGGCGCTTGCCGGGCTGGCCGACGAGGTGTTCGCGCCCACGGTCGACCAGGTATACCCAGGTCGGAGCGACGGCAACGTCGATTCTGTGCCGCACTTCACAGCGGGCCCCGCGGGCGAGCTCTTTGAAGGTGCGGCGCGACCGGGTCACTTCGACGGCATGCTGACGGTCGTCGCCCGGCTGTTCGACATGGTTCGACCTGATGTCGTGGTCTTTGGCCAGAAGGATGCCCAACAGGTCTTCCTCGTTCGACGCCTGATTGCCGAACACTTCCCCGGCATCGCACTCGAGGTGGTGCCCACCGTGCGCGAGTCGGACGGCCTCGCCATGTCGAGCCGCAATCGGTACCTGTCAGCGCAAGAACGCACTCACGCGTTGGCATTGAGCCGGGCACTCGCGCTCGCGTCGGGCGACCCCGCCACCGCGCTGCCCGTCATGCGTGCGGTGCTCGAGGCCGAGCCCTGCGTTGCACTTGACTATCTAGCGGCGGTGCATCCTGACACCTTCATGTCGGTTGATTCGATGGATGATCTCGCGCACGCCACCCACGTGACGTACATTGTCGCCGCCAAAGTTGGCACCACGCGTTTGCTCGACACTGTTGATGTCCCCGTCGGCAGCCCGATTACGTGACGCGCTCGCCGACATCCCGCTCGGTGACGCCAAACTAGACTTGAGCCCATGAGTGAGCAGTCCGCGCCTGAGTCGTTGTCGACCGAACTGACCGCCGAAGAAGTCTTTGAACAAAAGGCCGTTCGTCTGGCAAAGCGCGACAAACTCAACGATCTTGGCCACGAGGCGTACCCGGTTGCGGTGCCCGTGACCGACACGATTTCTGCGGTGCGCGAGCGCTTCGGCGGACTCGAAGCTGATGCCACCACCGGCGTAAACGTTGGTGTCGCCGGTCGCGTGGTGTTCTCGCGCAACACCGGCAAGCTGTGCTTCGCCACACTTCAGTCGGGTGATGGAAGCCGAGTTCAGGCGATGCTTTCGCTCGACAAGGTCGGCAACGAATCGCTCGATCTCTACAAAGAACTTGTCGATCTCGGCGACCACCTGTT
>CAZYYL010000075.1:0-5679 GCA_964651425.1 uncultured Microbacteriaceae bacterium
CGGAACCGTGGCGACAGGAACGTTGCCCTGCTGGTCGTAAAGCTGCTCGATGATGAGCTGGTTGCCGATTGCGTCCCACGCGAGGAATGCCCATCCCGAACCTTGGAGGCCGAGTGCGGCTGCGTTGAAGTGAGCGCGGAACTTGTCGAACGATCCGAAGAATTCGTCGATCGCTGAGGCCAGTTCTCCGGCCGGACGCTCTTGCGAGTTCGGGGTCAGGTTCTTCCAGAAGATGCTGTGGTTGGTGTGACCACCCAGGTGGAAGGCGAGGTCTTTTTGCAAGCGGTTGATGTTCGCAAAGTCGTTCGCCTCGCGCGCTTCAGCGAGCTTGTCGAGTGCGGTGTTAGCGCCCGCAACATAAGCGGCGTGGTGCTTGCTGTGGTGCAGCTCCATGATCTGCGCGCTGATGTGCGGCGCGAGTGCCGCGTAGTCGTAGGTGAGTTCGGGAAGGCTGTAAACGGCCATGTCGCGTGCGCGCTCCTTGTTTCATTGGTGACGAGCGACACCGTGACGCTCGTGAAAGATTTTACGAGACTTATTCGTCGAGATCGTCGGGCAAATTGGCCGAGGTGTTGTCGAGGCCAAGTTCAGCTGCACGCTTGTCGGCCATGGCCAAGAGGCGACGGATGCGCCCGGCGACAGCATCCTTCGTCATCGGTGGGTTCGCGTGATGACCGAGTTCGTCGAGACTCGCATCCCGGAAGTCAAGACGAAGCTTGCCGGCGTACGAGAGGTGGTCGGGTACGTCGTCGCCGAGAATTTCGAGCGCGCGCTCCACGCGAGCACACGCGGCAACGGCGGCCTGGGCGCTTCGACGCAGGTTGGCATCGTCAAAGTTCACAAGTCGGTTGGCGTTCGCGCGAACTTCACGACGTTGACGAAGATCTTCCCACTCGGCAACTGCGCCCTGAGCACCCATGATGGAGAGTAACTGTGAAATTGACTCGTCTTCGCGAATGACGACGCGATGTACGCCTCGCACTTCACGAGCTTTCGCGGTAACTCCGAGTCGTGCTGCAGCGCCGACCAGTGCCATTGCTACTTCATTAGTTGGGCACGCAACCTCGAGTGCGGCCGAACGACCCGGGTCGGTGACGGCGCCGGCAGCGAGAAACGCTCCCCGCCAGACGGCCGCGAGGTCTTCGATATTGGCGGTCGTGATCTTGTTGGGGAGTCCGCGAATCGGGCGCCGACGCGAATCGAGCAACCCGGTCTGGCGAGCGAGCGTCTCTCCCCCATCAAGTACGCGCACGAGAAAGATCGGCGCGGAGCGAGAGCTCGACGATGGGCTCATGCGGCCTTCGCTCTTGAGTCCGTAGATCTCAGCGATATCGCGACGGATGCGTGCGGCGATGTCTTGATCTTCGAGTTCGACCTCGACAGCGATGTGACCCGCGATGTTGTGAAGTCCGCCCGCCAGTCGCAACATGGTGGCGAGTTCGGCGGCACGCGTCGGAGTTCGCGGTGCAGTGACCTTCAGGAGTTCACGAGTGACCGATTCAGTCAAAGTCATGCGCGCACCTCCTGTCGAGTTCTCATTAATTTTACCGGCATTATTCGCGCCCGAAATCACGGTGCTTCACGTTAACCGTGACGTTAGGGACAGACGCCAGACGTTTCGCCAACGCCTCGACCATCGCGACGGAACGGTGCTTTCCGCCCGTGCACCCGACCGCAATTAGCGCACGACGCTTGTTCTCTCGAAGGTACCCAGCGAGCACGGGTTCGAGCGCGACGGCGTAGCGATCGATGAAGTCCTGCGCGCCGGGTTGGGTGAGCACATAATCCGAGACGGGAGCATCGAGACCCGTGAGCGCACGAAGTTCGGGTTCCCAGAATGGATTCGGCAAAAATCGCGCATCCGCAATCATGTCGGCGTCGGTCGGAGTGCCGTACTTGAAACCAAACGATTGAATCGTGACGCGGATGCCCGAGGTGGTCGCGTCTGCGAACAGCTCGTTGACCGCGGTCGATAGTTGGTGGATGTTGAAGTCGCTCGTGTCGAGAACGATGTCGCTGTTTTCACGCATCTCGTTCATGCGCGTGCGCTCCGCCTCGATGCCGTCGAGAATCGTGCCGTCACCCTGAAGTGGGTGTGGTCGGCGCACCGCCTCGAATCGACGAACAAGCGTGGCATCGGTGGCGTCGAGGAAAAGGATGCGCAGGTCAACTCCGGCTCGCACTGATTGCAGGGTCTCTTGCAGATGGGCGAAGAATGATGCGCCACGGACATCCACTACCGCGGCAATTTTGGGCAAGGAATCTTCGGCCCGACCCGCGAGATCAATCAGCGGTCGCAGCATCTGAGGGGGAAGGTTATCGACGACGTACCAGCCCATGTCTTCGAGGGCATTTCCCACCGTGGATCGACCCGCTCCCGACATGCCGGTCACGATTAGGACGCGCTGTTCGTTCGCTTCCACGCTGGTCATAGATGTCTCCTCCGCGCCCAAGACTACTCGGTGGTCTCCGTGCTGGATTTCGTGCCGAGGTGCGCAAGGATGCTAGCCGCAAGGTCGTTATTGATCCCGGGAACGCCCGCGATTTCCTCTTGCGTAGCGGACCGAAGAGCGGTGACCGAACCGAAGTGCCTGAGTAACGCGGCGACGCGCTTCGGACCGAGACCAGAAACCTCGCTGAGCTCAGAGCGGATGTCAGTCTTGCGCTTCTGGCGCTGAAACGTAATGGCGAATCGGTGTGCTTCGTCTCGAACGCGCTGTAACAAGAACAGGGCGTTCGAATTGCGCGGCAGGATGACCGGATACGGGTTTCCTGCCAGCCACACTTCTTCGAGCCTCTTGGCCAGCCCGCACACCGGGATATCCGTTCGTCCGAGTTCTCGCAACGCCCGGGCAGCGGCCTCGACCTGAGGTTGTCCGCCGTCGACAATCAACAGCCCCGGTGGGTACGCAAAACCGTTGGATTGATCGTCGGGGTTCTCGTCGATGCGGGCGACCCGTCGCGTGACAAGTTGCGCGATAGAGGCCGAGTCGTCGGTCGTGTCGGTAATCGTGAACTTTCGGTAGTGCGCTTTCTTCGGAAGACCGTCCTCGAACACGACCATCGAGCCAACGACCTTGGTGCCACCCAGGTGCGACACGTCGAAACATTCGATTCGAAGCGGAGCTTCGGGAAGGTTGAGGGCTTCTTGCAAGTCTGTCAAAGCCGTGGTGCGTGTGACGTAGTCGGACGAGCGCTTCATTCGGTGAAGTGCAAGCGCCTGGGCCGCGTTCTCCGTCACGGTTCCCGCCAGCGTCGACAACGAACCGCGTTGGGCAACGCGAAGTTTCACGCGCGCTGCGCGAGGTTCCGAGGACGCTTCGCGGCGGAGTCCCGTGAGCCATTCGATGAGGGCACCTTCGTCATCGGGAATGGTCGGAATGATGACTTCGGGCGGAACTTCTTCGCCGGCTTTACCGTCGGCGGAGTAGGCGGCCCGGAGCATCGAGTCGCAGAAATCCGCATCGCTCGCGTCAAGTTCGGTATCCACGGTCCAGGCTCTCACGCCCCGGATACGGCCGCCGCGGACTTTGAAGACATGGACGGCAGCCGTCAACTCGTCTCGCGCCACGCCAAAGACGTCGGCGTCAATCGCCTCATCGAGAACGACAGCACTCTTCGCTGCGACGGTTTGCAGCGCCTCAACGCCGTCTCGCAATTTGGCTGCGCGCTCGAAATCCTCACGCTCGCTCGCCGCGAACATTTCGGCTCTCAGTTGGTCGACATAGTCGTCGTTCTTGCCCGCCATGAAAGCACCCAACTGGTTGGCAATCTTGCGGTGATCATCCGTCGTGACTCGTCCTGCGCATGGTGCCGCACACCGACCAATATCGCCGAGCAAGCACGGCCGTTTGGCCGCTGCAGCTTTGCGGTACACGCCGTCACTACACGAACGCACGGGAAAGACGCGAAGAACCTGCTCGAGAGTCTCACGTATCGCCCAGGCCTTCGTGTACGGACCGAAATACTTTGCGCCGGGGATGCCCCGCTTTCGTGTGACGAACACTCGCGGAACATCCTCGCCCATCGTGATGGCGAGGTAGGGATACGACTTGTCGTCGCGAAACTGAATGTTGAATGGCGGGTCGAATTCCTTGATCCAGGTGAACTCGAGTTGGAGAGCTTCGAACTCGCTGTTGACGACCGTCCACGTCACGCTCGACGCGCTCGTGACCATCCTTCGGGTGCGCTCGTGGAGTGTATGGAGTGGTGCGAAATAACTCGTCAGTCGAGCCCGCAGGTTTTTTGCCTTGCCGACGTAGAGGATTCGACCGGTCGCGTCGATAAAGCGATACACACCCGGATTCGTCGGGATGTCCGACGTGACGGGACGATACGAGAGTTGATCGCTCATCGTGACGGTGAGGCTACTTGCCTAGGATTTCGCGCAGGAAGACCGCCGTGTGGCTCTTGGCACTCTCCGCCACCTTCTCCGGTGTGCCCTCCGCGATGAGGTCACCTCCGCCGGCACCACCCTCGGGACCGAGGTCGAGAATCCAGTCAGCCGACTTGATGACGTCAAGGTTGTGTTCGATCACGATGACGGTGTTGCCCTTGTCGACGAGACTGTTGAGCACCAACAGGAGTTTGCGTACGTCCTCGAAGTGAAGCCCAGTTGTGGGTTCATCCAGCACGTAGATGCTTCGACCGTTGGACCTCTTCTGCAGCTCGGTTGCCAACTTCACGCGCTGGGCCTCACCTCCCGACAGTGTCGTCGCACTTTGCCCAAGTCGCACGTACCCCAGACCAACTTCGACCAGTGTCTGCAAGAAGCGATGGATGCTCGACACGGCTTCGAAGAAGTCGGCTGCTTCCGAGATGGGCATGTCGAGAACATCCGCAATGGTCTTGCCCTTGTAGTGCACCTGCAGTGTCTCGCGGTTATAGCGTGCGCCATGGCACACCTCACAGTCGACGTAGACGTCGGGAAGGAAGTTCATCTCGATCTTGATTGTGCCGTCACCAGCGCACGCCTCGCAGCGGCCACCTTTGACGTTGAACGAGAAACGACCGGGTTGATAGCCGCGCATCTTGGACTCGGCCGTCTCGGAGAACAGCGTGCGGATGCGGTCGAACACACCCGTGTAGGTGGCAGGGTTCGAACGCGGCGTGCGGCCAATCGGTGCCTGATCGACGTGGACGACCTTGTCGAGGTGTTCGAGACCGTCGACGCGGGTGTGACGGGCCGGCACATTTCGAGCACCGTTGAGTTTGTTGGCAAGTACGCGATACAGGATGTCGTTGACGAGCGACGACTTGCCCGATCCGCTGACACCCGTCACCGCGGTCAGTACGCCGAGCGGGAAAGTTGCGGTCACCTTCTTCAAGTTGTTTGCCTGGGCACCGACGACCGTAACCACGCGGTCGGGATTAATCGGTCGGCGCTTCTTGGGAATCTCAATTTGCGTGCGACCACTGAGGTAGTTGGCGGTGAGCGACGTCGTATTCGGCAGGAGTTCGGCAACAGTGCCCGAGTGCACGACCTGTCCTCCGTGAACACCGGCACCAGGTCCGATGTCGACGATCCAGTCGGCCGTGTGAATCGTGTCTTCATCGTGCTCGACCACAATCACCGTGTTGCCGAGATCGCGGAGTTTGATGAGCGTGTCGATGAGGCGTCGGTTATCGCGCTGGTGCAGACCGATGCTCGGCTCATCCAGCACATACAAGACTCCGGTG
>CAZYYL010000076.1:0-5676 GCA_964651425.1 uncultured Microbacteriaceae bacterium
CGTGCTACCGCCGTGAAAGGGCGGCGTCCTAGGCCACTAAACGATGGGGCCGGGATGCAAGACAGAAGCGTGAACTTCCGACGCTCAAGCATAGGGGAAAGGCGATTGCTCGCGCCAATCCGCGAGGCTCACCGGTTTTCCCAAGGTTGGTTGTTAGCGTGAACGGATGCGCCAGCGAATTAGGGCGGCATTAGCCGTGCTCTCCACACTCATGGTCACTCTGACCTTGGGTGTGGCTTTTGCTGACCCCGCGCAGGCCTACCCATCGTGGGATGACGTCATCGCGGCCAAGGGCAACGCGGAGGCGAAGGCAGCCGAGGTTGCGAGCATCCAGCAATTCATCGTGTCGGTTCAGGCCGAAGCGGATGCGGCTCAGGCCGAGGCACAAAAGAAGGGCGACACTTTCGCCGCGGCTCGCGAGAAGTTCGACGCGGCGGATCAGCGCACGAAAGACCTCACGGCGCAGGCCGATGCAGCAAAGAAGGCCGCTGCCGATGCAACCACGGCAGCTGGGCGACTCGCAGCTCAGCTTTACCGATCAGGCGGCACCGACATGAGCATCTCGCTGTTGCTCGATGGTGGCGGAACAAAAACGGATGACCTGCTCTCGAAACTCGGCAGCATGTCGAAGCTGGTCGAGCGATCCACCGAGGTCTACGACGCGGCACAGGCCTCGCTCAAAGAGGCCGAGTCACTCAACCAACAGGCCGAGGTTGCGAAGGCCGAACGCGAACAGCTGAAGATTGCTGCGGACAACGCCTTCCAAGAAGCAAGCCTTGCGGCCCAGGCCGCGCAACAAAAACTTGCCGACACCCAGGACACTCTCGCAACACTCAACGCGCAACTCGCAGCTCTTGAGGACGCATCGGCCCGAACAGCAGCTGACTACGAAGCCGGTGTCGAAGAAGCCAAACGCATTGCCGCCGAGCAAGCCGCTGCCGAAGCCGCCGCCCGTGGCGTCTCAATCAGTGACGCCGGATGGACGCGCCCATCCGGTGGCTATGTCAGCGACTGGTACGGCCCGCGAGAGTCGGTGTGGACCGGTTACGGATGGTCATCCTCGTTCCACCGAGGAATCGACCTTGCGGGTGGATGCGGTAGCGAGATTTATGCCGCGTCGGGCGGAGAAGTTGTATACGCCGGATGGAACGGTGGCTACGGCAACTACATCGAGATCGACCACGGTGGGGGCATCCACACCGGTTACGGTCACCAGTCAGCGTTCAACGTCAACTGGGGCGATTGGGTCGGTCCCGGCCAAGTCATCGGATTTGTCGGAACGACCGGTTCGTCGACCGGCTGTCACTTGCACTTCGAAGTGCGTGAGTGGGGAAGCCAGATTGACCCCGCCCCGTTCATGGCTGACCGAGGCGTTTGGTTCTAAGCCGCCAGCATTCGCGACCAACCGAGTCGGTTAGTGGCCTTCAGCCTTGAGGCGCTCAAAACCATCGAGGACGATTTGCTCGGCTTCTTTCGCGTTGCCCCAGCCCTCGATGTTGACGAACTTGCCGGGCTCGAGGTCCTTGTAGCGCGAGAAGAAGTGGTGCAGTTCGTTGCGCGTTTGCTCGGGAACATCCGTCAAGTCTTTAATGTGAGACCAGCGGGGATCCTTGTAAGGAACACAGATGACTTTGGCGTCGCTACCGGCCTCGTCGCTCATGTTGAGCACACCGACGGGACGAACCTTGACACCCACTCCGGGGAAGACCGGGTACTCGAGCAGAACGAGTGCATCCACCGGGTCACCGTCGAGGCCGAGCGTGTTCTCGAAGTAGCCGTAGTCGACGGGGTAGACGAAGGGCGTGAAGAGCACGCGGTCGAGATAGACGCGACCGGTTTCGTGGTCGACCTCGTACTTGTTCCGGCTTCCGCGCGGGATTTCAACAACAACGTCGTAGTCGCCCATGATGGCTCCTTCTGTAGTGGCTCGTCATCAGGCCCGGCACGTGTGCGGGCGGAATAAGGTTACTTCAATGCCTGCCCGCCCGAGACTTACCCCCGCGATGGCCGACGTCCGTCGCGCGGTTCGCGATGCGTTGTCGATGGCAATTCCGGATGCGCAAGCGCGCGTGACCCGTGACCCGTCCTGCGGCATGCCGGGTGGCTGGGTCATTCCCGCCGACGCTCCCCGAGTGCTCGTCGCCCTCAGTGGTGGTCCCGACTCGCTTGGTCTTGGGGCGGCACTCGCATTTGAGGCAGCAAAGTGTGGTGTTCGTGCCGGAGCCGTAATCGTCGACCACGGCCTGCAACCGGGCTCGGCAGAGAACGCTGCTCGTGCTGCCGAGCAGGCCCGCGGGCTCGGGCTCGACCCGGTTCTCGTTGAACGCGTCACCGTGATTGCGAGTGCGACCGGTCCTGAAGCGGATGCGCGCACCGCACGATACTCGGCCCTCACTCACGCCGCTGCTCGCACAGGTGCCGTTGCCGTGCTACTCGGGCACACTCTCGATGATCAGGCGGAAACGGTGTTGCTCGGCCTCGCTCGTGGCTCGGGCGCGCGGAGCCTCGCCGGCATGCGTCCGGTGACGGAGCGCGACGGGATCTTGCTCGTGCGACCACTTCTCGGTGTGCGGCGAGAGACGGTTGCGCAATCATGTGCCGACCAACAACTGGCACCCTGGATTGATCCGCACAACAGCGACACGGGATACGCACGCGTGCGTGCGCGCACCACCGTGTTGCCCGTGCTCGAGAGGGAGCTCGGGCCCGGCGTATCCGAGGCGCTCGCGCGCACGGCATCCCAACTTTCTGACGATGCCGACGTTCTCGATTCTCTCGCTGCAATGGCGCTCGCCCAGGCTCAGACCGAGGTCGGCCGGCTCTCCGTCGACGCACTCTTGTCGCACCCGGCCGCAATTCGTCGTCGAGTGATTGCGTCATGGCTCCAGGAATCCGACCTCAGCGACCTCACGGCGGCGCACATCGAGGCGGTCGACGTCCTCGTCACGAACTGGTCAGGGCAAGCGGGCGTCGATGTGCCCGGCGCACGGGTCACCCGCATCAACGGCGAACTCGTCGTCGAAAGGTAGCTCTCGGCAGCTTGCTCTCGACACCTCTGTACCACCGGTTCTACACTCGGTTTCAATTCCGAGCACACAGAGTCGTTTGAACGGAGTCGTGACATGACGACTGCACCACGCACTTCCCTACGCCCGGCTCCACTCCGCACACACCTCAAGTCCGCCCTCACTGCGCTAGCCGCACTCGCTCTTGGCACACTTGGCGCCGTCTCACCGATGCATCCTGCGCACGCAGCCGTGACCCCGACGCTCTCACTGTCGACCACGACCGACTTGACGCCCGGACAGTCGATCTCGACGACAGTCAGTGACCCGTCCGGAGTGCTCTGTGACCAGAGCTTCGGTGTCGGCGAGTGGAACGTCTACCTCGCGTGGTATCGCACGGGCCTCGCCAACCCGGTCGGGTACTCGGCTCCGCAGAGCGCGCAATCGAACGCATTCGTGGCGGGATCATCAATGACCATAAACACCAACTTCTACGTGGTCTGGCTTGAGCACGACTCGGCACAAAGTGACCTGTCGTCGTGGGACGGCATCTACACGGTCGTCGCCGGATGCATGACGGCCGCACTGGGTACAGGCAACGTCGTCAATGGCGACGGCAACAATCACACCGGTACACCGTCGACCGAGGTCTCGACTACGTACGTGCCGGTCACGGTTAGCCGCACCTCGATTCCACAGGGTGAGTCGTTCTACATCACCATGACGGACGCGTCCCAGCGGTGGTGCAACTTCTCAACTGGCTCGGGCTTCAGTATGGGCGTGTGGCTCGCATCACAGATGGCCGGACCACCCGACATCGCCATCCCGGCTGACCTGCCCAATGGAGGAGTACCCGGAGTGGGCACGTTCACGTGGTCGAACGTGAACTCGACCGTGACGGCCACCATTCCCGTCGATGCGTACCCGGGTCTCTACACGCTTGGCGTGACATGCATCGGCCCCTCGCCGACATATGTCGCCGGCACTCGGGCGGGTGTGTTCGGCACCATTGAGGTCACAGCTGCGCCACCTGGTCCGACGCCCGGCCCCACGCCGCCAAAGCCACTTCCGAGCACCGGACAGAATTCGACGACCAACGGAATCCTCGCCACGACTGCACTGCTCAGCGTGGGAGTAGGTCTCGGGATGCGCATCCACTTCATTCGACGTCGAAATCGCGTGTAAGTTCGAAAAAAGCTCTCACGCTACGAAAGGCACCACCGTGGAACTCGACGACATCCGAGACGACTTGACCGAGGTGCTCTTCACCGAGAAGCAGATTGAAGACCGTATCGCCGAGTTGGCTCGCGAGATCGAACGTGACTACCCCGACGGTGACGTGTTGCTCGTGGGCGTGCTCAAAGGCGCGATCATCGTGATGGCCGACCTCGCCCGCGAGTTGAAGTTCCACGCGCACATTGACTTCATGGCCGTCAGCTCGTACGGCGCGAGCACGAAGTCATCCGGCGTCGTCAAGATCAACAAAGACCTTGACACCGAGGTCGCCGGCAAGAAGGTACTTCTCATCGAAGACATCATGGACTCTGGACTGACCCTCTCGTGGCTTGTCGACAACATGCACGCACGTGGTGCCGCCAGTGTCGAAGTCTGCGCAATGTTCCGCAAGCCTGAAGCCGTGAAGATTCCAGTGGATGTTCGCTACGTCGGTTTCGACATTCCGCCCGCGTTCGTCGTCGGTTTCGGGCTCGACTATGCAGAGAAGTACCGCAACGTGCGCGGACTCGGCGTGCTCGCTCCTCACGTCTACGGTGGCGAAGACCCGCACGCCTAGGGCGAACACTCAGGCGACGCGCAAACTGACCGCTACCCTAGACACACCATGACTTTCTTGAAGCGACTCCTCCGCGGGCCTTTCATCTACGTTCTCGTCGCGATTGCGGCGGTGTGGATCGGATCGGCCCTCATTTCTGCATCCGGTTTCCAACAGGTCACGACCGATGAGGGTCTCACCTTCTTGAAAAACAACCAGGTCGCCAAAGCGACCATCGTCGACGTGGAAAACCGCGTCGACCTCACACTCACCAAAGCCGACACCAAGTACGGCGACAAGGTGCAGTTCTTCTACGTCACGCCGCGTGGCACCGACATCGTGAAAGCGGTCAACACCGCGGCGCCGTCCGACGGCTTCAACGACGAGGTGCCTCACGACAACTGGCTACTCTCGACGCTCGGCTTCTTGCTGCCGATGCTCCTTATTGGTGTGTTCTTCTGGTGGATGCTCTCCTCCATGCAGGGCGGCGGCCGAGGAGTCATGCAGTTCGGTAAGTCGCGCGCGAAGCTCGTCACGAAGGAGACCCCCACGGTCACCTTCGCCGACGTAGCCGGTGCAAACGAGGCCATCGAAGAACTCCAAGAAATCAAAGACTTCCTGAAAGAGCCGGCGAAGTTCCAGGCCGTGGGCGCTCGCATCCCTAAGGGCGTTCTGCTGTATGGCCCTCCCGGAACGGGTAAGACCCTTCTCGCACGCGCAGTCGCCGGCGAGGCGGGCGTGCCCTTCTACTCAATCTCGGGTTCGGACTTCGTCGAAATGTTCGTTGGTGTCGGCGCGAGCCGCGTTCGCGACCTGTTCGAACAGGCAAAGCAGAACGCGCCCGCCATCATCTTCGTGGACGAAATCGACGCCGTCGGACGTCACCGTGGTGCCGGCATG
>CAZYYL010000077.1:0-5675 GCA_964651425.1 uncultured Microbacteriaceae bacterium
CGAACTCGGGCGTTCGGTTGATCGAAACAAACTAGAGGATTCCGTGCAGGTGAATCTAGCGATCGCGTTGTCGGGTGCTCGACTCGACAAGGACCAGGTTGACCTCGCGTTGGCCGAACTTGAGATTCCTCAGTTGCGCGCCGAAAAGGCGTACGCGTATCACGTGCCGCTCTATTTGGCGTATGCCGATGTGCTGGCGGAACTCGGTCGCAACGACGAAGCTGCGAAGTGGTCGCGTCGGGCAGAGTTGCTCGCCGAAGCCCTGAACCGCATGGAGACCGCTGGTGGAACCGACGAGAGCATGGGCGTCGAGACAGAGTACGAAGACGAGGTCGACGAGGAGAAAGCATGAGTCGACCAATCGACGGCGTTGATGTCGTACTCGCCGACCTCGACGGCGTTGTGTACGCAGGAGCGAGCGCAATTCCGCATGCGGTTGAGAGTTTGAATGAAGTGGCGCGGAGTATCCGCGTGGGATATGTGACGAACAACGCGTCGCGAACCGACGAGAGCGTGGCCCAGCACCTGCGTGATCTCGGGTTGCACGTCGAAACGAAGGATGTCGTCACGTCACCTCAGGCTGCAATGGCTCTGTTGCGCGCTGCCGCGCCGGCGGGTTCGACCATTCTGGTCATCGGTGGGGAAGGTCTCACGAGCGAGGTAGAGAAGGCTGGCTTCGTCGTGACGGACTCTGCTGAGGATGATCCGGCGGCGGTCATTCAGGGATTCTCGCCTGACCTCGGTTGGAAGCATTTGGCCGAAGCGTCATTCGCGCTCAACAAGCGCGCTCCGGGCGCGAGCGAGGGCATCCCGTGGATTGCAACGAACATGGACTGGACCATCCCTGTTGCTCGCGGTGTCGCGCCGGGCAACGGCACGATGGTGTCGGCCGTTCATCTTGCCGTCGGTCGCCTGCCTCTTGTGGCGGGTAAACCCGAACTACCGATTTTCGACGAAGCGAAACGACGATTCGACACCGACAACATGTTGTTCATTGGCGATCGTCTCGACACCGACATCAAGGGTGCTGTCGCAGCGGGTATTCGTTCGGTACTGGTGTTGACGGGTATTGATCATGCCAAGCAGGCGTTGGCGGCACCGGTCGGCTCGCGTCCGACGTACATCGTGGATGACCTGCGCCAGTTGCACGAGGAGTACCCCGAGTCTGTCACGCACGCCGACGGCAGCGTGAGTGTCGGCGAGGCCCACGTGGTCAAGCGCGGCATGAAGTTGGTCGTGGAGCGTGAGGGTGCGCATCCGCTCGATGCTGTGCGTGCAGCGTGCACGCTGATCTGGGACAGCGGGTTGCAGATTTACGGGTTCGAGGTTCCTGAGCGGTTGCATGGGTACATGCCCGTAGCAGGCTGACGAATAGGATTGACGCATGAATGACGAACTGGCACAGGCACTCGCTCGTGTCGAAGAGCTGCCGTTGGAGCAGCGCGCCGAGGCGTACCAGGGCGTCTATGACCAAATGAAAGACCGACTCGAGCAGGTTGACGCGCAGAGGCCGAGTGCCTGAACTGAGTGAAATCGACGGCGTAGAAATCGCATCGATCGAGGCAGAATCAGTCGTGACCGACCAGCGGCTGGATGCGGCACTCGCCGCCCGCGAAATCGCGAGGTCGCGCACGCACGCAGCGGAGCTGATCGTGAGTGGGCGTGTACGTGTAAACGGGCATCCCATCATCAAACCGTCACACCGCGTGAACAACTCGGACATCATCGAGGTTGAGCGCCTCGACCACTACGTCAGCCGCGCCGCACACAAGTTGATTGCCGGGCTCGACGAGTTCGGTGTGAAGGCCTCCGGTCGGCGCGCGATGGATGTCGGCGCTTCCACGGGTGGGTTCACGCAAGTGCTGCTCGAGCGTGAGGTCGCTCACGTTATCGCGCTCGACGTCGGGCACAACCAGATTTCACCGTCGATTCGCTCGGATGAGCGCGTCACGGTTCTTGAGGGCGTCAACGCTCGCTATTTGTCTCGCGAAAATCTGGCGGGCTTGCTGAGAGTTGATTCGATTTCTGACGAGGATGCGCCGAACCTCGTCGTCGCCGACCTCTCGTTCATCTCGCTCACACACGTGATTCCCGCGCTCATCGATACCGCCGCGCCAGGTGCTGACTTCGTGTTACTCATCAAGCCGCAGTTCGAGGTGGGACGCCAAGGCGTCAAAGAGGGCATCGTGACGAATGCGGGCAAGCGCGAGGATGCCATCAACGCTGTGCTGTGGTGCGCGTTCGATGCGGGGTTGGGCACGGCGGGCATCCTGTCTTCCCCAATCCTCGGTGGGGCCGGAAACCGCGAGTATGTCGTCTGGTTCAACGCGAGTGTCGGAACTAATCCGACACAATGGAGAGACCACGTTCACAAGTTGGCAGGAGGATCGGCATGAGTCACGCTCGTCGCGCGCTGGTCATCCCGCACGTCATGCAAGAAGAGTCACTCGCCGCCGCGGTACTGACCTGCCGCGAGTTGCTCGCGCAAGGCGTGACGCCGGTATTGCGTGAAGCTGAAGGTGAGGTTGTCGCCGAGTCGGCCCCGGATCTTGTTGGCCTCGAATGGCTCGAGTCGGGCGCCTCTCTTGACGACATCGAGGTCGCGTTTGCGATCGGCGGTGACGGAACGATTCTGCGTGCCGCTGAAGTTGTTCGCGAGTCGGTTACCCCGCTCGTCGGCGTGAATGTCGGGCACGTCGGGTTTCTCGCCGAGACCGAGCGAGACAGCATCCACGACACAGTGACTCGCGTTTTGGCACGTGACTTCACCGTCGAAGATTTGATGACGCTGGATGTTCGCGTCAAGCAGGGCGCTGAAGTCGTGTTCCACACCTGGGCGCTGAACGAAGCAACCGTTGAGAAGGCGAGTCGGGAGCGCATGCTCGAGGTCGTCGTCGAGGTCAACCGTCGTCCGTTGGAATCCTTTGGATGCGACGGGATTGTTGTGGCCACCCCGACGGGTTCGACGGCCTACGCATTCTCCGCTGGTGGCCCGGTCGTCTGGCCTGATGTCGAGGCGATGCTCGTTGTTCCGTTGTCGGCTCATGCGTTGTTTGCGCGTCCACTCGTTGTTTCGCCCGACGTCGCTGTCGCTGTTGAGTTGCTCGAGCGCAGCAGTGGCACGGGCGTTCTCTGGTGCGACGGTCGACGCACGTTTGACTTGCCGTCCGGCGCGCGCGTTGTTGTTCAGAAGTCGAAGACTCCCGTTCGCTTGGCGCGACTCAACGATGATTCGTTCGCCGACCGCATCGTCAAGAAGTTTGACCTCTCTGTATACGGCTGGAGGGGGCCGCAATGATCGAAGAGATTCGCATCCGTGACCTCGGTGTTATTTCCGAAGCGGCTCTGCCGTTGGGTCCGGGCTTCACGGCTATCACCGGTGAAACCGGTGCGGGTAAGACCATGGTCGTTACTGCTCTTGGTTTGCTTCGTGGTGAACGCGCTGACGCCGCTACCGTTCGTCGGGGGAGCGAAGCTCTCTGGGTCGAAGGCACCTGGCGCCTGGCTGATCCCGACTCGATTCGCGCGACGGTCGAAGAGGCGGGCGGGGCTCTTGACGGTGCCGAGTTGTTGATTGCGCGTTCCGTGTCTTCTGAGGGTCGTTCCCGCGCGGTCGTCGGCGGTCGCACGATGCCCGCCGGCGTGCTCCAAACGTTGGCGGATGCGCTCGTCGCCGTCCACGGACAAAGCGACCAGATTCGACTGCGGTCTGCGGTTGAGCAGCGCGAGTCGCTCGACCGTTATGCCGGGTCTGAATTGGCCACGGCTCTCGCCGAGTATCAGGCCTCGTTCCGTCGTTGGCAAAAGAACGTTGCCGAGCTCACCGAGTTGACGACTGAGCGCGACCGTCGAGCCCGTGAGGCAGATGAACTGCGCCTGTCCTTGGCCGACATCGAGTCGGTCGCACCGCAGGCGGGCGAAGACGTCGAGCTTCAAGAACTTGCCGAACGCATGACCAACGTCGAAGAACTGCGCGCGGCCATCGCTGCCGCCCATGCGGCAGTGTCGAGCGAAGACGATGCCGGCGATGCCATCGGTGCGGTGGAGAATGCGCGTCGACAGATTGACCGAGTCTCGGCCGTTGACCCGATTCTCGCCAAGATCGGCGAGACGCTTACGCAGATCAGCGCCCAACTCGCAGAAGTGTCGACCGACCTCTCGCGTCGACTCGCAGATGTTGAGATTGAAAGCGACCGATCGCTAGATGCGGTGCAGGAGCGCCGCGCCCAACTCGCGAGCCTCCAGCGCCGCTTCGGCCCGACGCTCGACGAGGTGCTTGCGTTCGCGGAGTCGGGCAGCTCGCGTTTGCTTGCCTTGGACGGCGACTCGGAACGCATCGAGCAACTCGCGGCCACCACCGAGCAGGACGCGCTCGAGACGAGAAACTTGGGGTTGGCCCTCACCGCGTTGCGTGAGAGTGCGGCGGGCGCGCTGAGCGCATCCGTCACCACTGAACTCGCTGGGCTGTCGATGCCCGATGCATCGTTGCACGTGCGCGTCACGACCAACGAAGAGCCGACACTCTTCGGTTTCGACACCGTCGAGTTCTTACTCAAGCCGCATGCCGGGTCAGACCCGCGTCCTATTGCGAAGGGCGCGTCGGGCGGTGAGCTCTCGCGTGTGATGCTCGCGCTAGAGGTCGTGGTTGCCGAGCGTGACCGCGTGCCCACCTACGTGTTCGACGAGGTCGACTCGGGTGTCGGCGGTGCAGCTGCGATTGAGATTGGTCGCCGCTTGGCGCGGCTGGCGCAAAACGCTCAGGTGATCGTGGTGACGCACCTCGCGCAAGTTGCCGCGTTCGCGACAAACCACCTACGCGTCGAGAAGAACACCGACGGAGACGTCACCGTGAGTTCGGTCGTGAAATTGCAGGGCGAAGAGCGCATCGCCGAGATGGCGCGACTACTTTCGGGACTTCCAGATTCCGACACGGGTCTCGAACACGCCAGAGAGCTCGTTCAGCTCGCTTCGCTGATAGAGTGAAACCCCGTGGCGGACTCAACGGGTAGCAAGGTAACAAAGCACATTTTCGTGACCGGAGGTGTGGTCAGCTCCCTCGGTAAGGGTCTCACCGCCGCCAGTCTGGGCAATCTTCTTACCGCACGCGGTCTTCGCGTTGTGATGCAGAAGCTCGACCCGTATCTCAACGTCGATCCCGGCACGATGAACCCGTTCCAACACGGCGAAGTCTTCGTCACGGATGACGGCGCCGAGACCGACCTGGACCTCGGCCACTACGAGCGCTTCCTCGATATCAACTTGAGCCAGGCGGCGAACGTCACCACAGGCCAGATTTACTCGCAGGTCATTGCGAAAGAGCGACGTGGGGAATACCTGGGTGACACCGTGCAGGTCATCCCGCACATCACCGACGAAATCAAGCGACGCATGCGCTTGCAGGCGGAAGACACTCCTCAGCCCGACGTGATCATCACCGAAATCGGTGGCACGGTCGGCGATATCGAAAGCCAGCCGTTTATTGAGTCGGCTCGACAGGTGCGTCACGAACTCGGTCGCAAGAACGTCTTCTTCGTTCACGTCTCGCTCGTGCCGTTCATGGGTGCATCGGGCGAGCAGAAGACCAAGCCGACTCAGCACTCTGTTGCGGCACTGCGCTCAAGCGGTATTCAGCCGGATGCGCTCGTGCTGCGAAGTGACCGCCCGGTGACGGACAG
>CAZYYL010000078.1:0-5578 GCA_964651425.1 uncultured Microbacteriaceae bacterium
ATGTAGAAGTTGTGGTCTTCTACGTAGGGGTACACCGTGCGTGCAAGACCGAGCTTGCCGTTGAACGTCTCGAGCGCTTCTCCGTCGAGCAGTTCGGCATATTCGCCGGTGATCCGGTCACGCTCGGTGATGAGGGCATCCTTCGGACGGTGAAGCTGCTCACCCTTGGCGGCCCGCGCAACGTAGTCCTGCACGTAACCCATGGGCAGGTCAAGGTTGTCACGCCAGTAGACGTCCGAACCATAGAAGCCGTTACCGCTTGTGTAGTTGAACCACGGTTCCTGAGCCTTTTCCCACGCGGCAATCCATGCCTTGCCATCGGCCGAACCGGCCAGGTCGGCGAGTGTGGTTGCGGCATCGTTGTGCTTGGCGAACACCGCGGTGAGGTTGTGCTTCACGGCGAGATCGGCGAGATCTTTGAGTTCGTCATCCGGACGGAACAGCACCGAGTCGACACCCATGACCATCTTCGCGATAGCGAGGTCGGGGATGCCGGGGAACGATTCCTTGCAGAAGCCAAAGAAGTCGAGGTAGGCGACGTAACCGAGGTTCAAGAACTCGAAGTGGTGCTCCCAGTTCTTGTAGGCGAGCTGAATCAGGCGGTCGTAGTCGGCCATCATCTTGGCCGTGGGGTCGATGCCCGCACCGCTCGTGATGACCTCGATGTCGACCATCTCGGGGAGCTTCTCGAAGTTGATCGCGTCCATCTCTTCGATGGTGGCGAGCACCTTCTTCTTCCAGTTTTCGAGCAGGGTGTTCCAGTTCTGGAAGTAGTAGCCTGCGCGCTCCATAAAGTGCGGAACACGGTCGCCGATGAGTTCGGGGGCAACCGCCACCGGACTCATGTAGCAGAAGCCGTTATGGATGCGGAACTCGATGCCATTCGCCGGCGGGATGATGTAGTGGCGCGTGTTGTAGGCACCGAGGCAACGAACGGCAAATTCCACGCCAACCGTTTCAAAGGGCTTGAAGACGTTGGGCCAGTGCTGCGAGTCGCAGAACCAGAACTTCGCGTTCTCCTTGTCCTTCAGGTTCTCCTGAAAGACAAGGTTGTAGGGGTAAAGGTCTTGCCATCCCTCGGCGCCCTTAGGGGCTTTGAGATCGTAAGGCGAGACGAAGCTCTTGCGAGCAGTCTTGGGCGTCATTGCTTAGTGCCTTTCTTGCGTAATTCGAATGGTGGTGCTTTTCTCATCGTTGAGTTGTGGTGCAGTGTGGTGCGGTTGTTACTTTCGGTCACCGATTTGAGCCATCAGCGACTTCGTGATCGCTTCAATGCCCGAACCAGTTGAGGTGATCTTCACCTCTGCCTTCTTTTGCGACCACACCGTTTCGGGGCGGCTCTGCAAAAGGAGAACGTTGGCACCGGCAGGCAGGTCGGCGTCAATCGCCCACTCAATGTCCTGCACGGTTCCGTAGTGTTTGTGCGCGGCCTTCGCGAGCGAGGCGACGAGCATCAACTCGTCGTCGCTGAGGCTCTGGCTGTTTCGACGGGCGGCGTCGACCTCTTTGCGAATCACGGTGCCGTGACCCGAGGGCACGAGTTCCTCGTGCTTGTCGGAGATGGTGCGCTTGACGACATGCATCATGACCTTGTCGATGACGAAATTGTCGGGAGTAACCTCCCCCGAGACCACCATTTCGCCCAGGCCCCAGCTCGCGTCGACGACGATTTTGGACTTGTCGCCGTTGCTCGGGTCGATCGTCATCGCGACACCCGACGTGCGTGCGTTGACCATCTTTTGTACGGCAACCGCCATCGAGAGGCCCTCGTCGGCGATGTTGTTGGCCATTCGGTAAGTAATCGCGCGGGCCGTGTACAGCGAGGCCCAGCACTCGCGAATCTTGAGCAGAACTGCCTCGAGTCCA
The DNA here is from genome assembly GCA_964651425.1 of uncultured Microbacteriaceae bacterium. Lineage (GTDB taxonomy): Bacteria > Actinomycetota > Actinomycetes > Actinomycetales > Microbacteriaceae > RFQD01. The sequence continues at coordinate 1,867 of CAZYYL010000078.1, forward strand.
ACAATCCAGAGGTAGGTGTCTTGCTGACCGGCAAAGCTCGCGTCGGGTAGGTCCTCGGCCGTGGCGCTCGAGCGTACGGCAACCGGAACCTCGCCGCCGCACAATGCCATGAGCGCGTTGTAGGCGGCGATGGTTTCGTCGCGCACGACGTCGGGCACCTCTTGAGTCATGATGAGCTCGCGAATGTGGGCGGCGCGTGTGTCGACATCCACGACGTCATTCGGGTCGAGACCTTCGAGATGCTTGGAGATGTGATTGCGCAGCGTGGTTTGATCCATGACGGCATCGAACGCGTCGGTCGTCACCGCGAATCCGGGAGGCACCGGCATGCCGGCAGACGTCATGATGGCGAGGCTCGTGCACTTGCCTCCGAGTCGGTCGTGCTCGGGTGTTTCGGTACTGTCAAAAGCGAAGGTGAATTTCGACATGATTCGTGTCCTTAGTTCGTCCACTCGACCGGCACCGCGGTGGGCACTCGGAACGAGAGGTTGTCGTGGAAGTTAATGTGGGCACCTGGCATCATGCGCAGGGTAGGAACCTTCTTGGTGATTTCTTCGAGGGCGACTCGGGCCTGAAGTTTGGCGAGCAGATTTCCGAGGCAGAAGTGGATGCCGTAGCCAAACGACAGGTGATTGCGCGCGTTCTCGCGCTCGATGTCGAACGAATCAGGTTCGTCAAACACCGACGCGTCACGATTTGCGGAACCCATGAGCAGCAGTACGCCCGAGTCCTTAGGAATCTCTACCGAGCCGATGACGCAGTCGCGCGTGGCCTTGCGACGCCAGGCCACGATGCTCCCGCTGTATCGCAGAACCTCGTCGATGGCACCCGGAATCTTCTCGGAGTCGGCAACGAGCGCGGCGTACGATTCTGGGTTCGCCAGCAAGACGCGCAGGGCGTTCGAGATGAGCGTGGTTGTCGTTTCGTGTCCGGCAAACAGCAGGCTGTAAGCCAACGACGCGATTTCGTGGTCGCTAATGTCATCACCTTCGGATTGGAAACGCACGAGGTCAGCAACGAGGTTGTCCCCCGGGTTCGCTTTGTTGTCCACGACGAGTCCCTGGCAGAAGTTCCAAAACTCAACGAGCGCGTGAGCGTGGGGAATCTGCTCTTCGTCGGAGAGTTCACCCCAGGTGAGAACTCCGCGCGCATTCGACCACACCTTCACCTCGGGGATGCGCGTGATGGGCACGCCGAGCAAAGTGAGAATCGTGATGGTCGGAAGGTCGTGGGCGATGTCGGCGAGGATGTCGCCGGGCGCACCCTGAGCAATCATCTTGTCGATCATCGCGTCAACGTTCTCGCGAATCGCCGGCTCGAGTACCTTGTAGCGGCGCGGAGTGAATGCTTTTGTCGCGATGGAGCGAATGCGCGTGTGCTCCGGGGGAATACGCGCCGAGAGTCCGGAGTAAGCGGTGAAGCCACCGTCTTCCATGATCTTCTTGGCGGGTGCGCCCATCGGGCGAACGGGTGCCTGGGCGTTCTCCGACGAGAACGACTCCCAGTCTTCAAAAGTGGCCTTGATGTCGTCGTAGCGCGACACAACGAAGTAGCCGATGCGGTCGTCGAACATGACCGGGGCCTCGCGGCGCAGCTCGGCGTAAGCCGAAAATGGATCCGTCATGTCGAACGGTTCGTAGCCGTGGTAGTCGACGGTGGTGCCGGATGCACTCATGAGCGTTCCTCCTTGAACGTGCGATAGTTCATCGTCACCCCACGCGGAGCGTTCACCTAGCACGATTTCTCACTGAGTGAGAATCGACACGAAGACTGGTCAGTTTTGCGGCTACATATGCCACTACCTGAGATTGCTCAGCTGGTGGGACGGCCCGACAGCGCTGACTCGATCCGCTCTACGGTTCCTTGCAACAGAGGCAACAGACGCTTCGTCTCGGCAACTTTCCCTTTGTCGAGAACGAATCCGACAGCGGCGATTGTCTCCTCATGCACCCGTACAGGCAAAGCGACGGAAAACTGACCTACGCGCATCTGTTCGATGGTTACCGAATAGCCGAGCGACCGGACTCTGTTCAATTCGTCGCGAAGGACTTGCGGGTCAGTGACGGTCTGGGTGGTCGGGGCTTCAAGCTCTCGTTCCAAATATGCGTCAACGAACCAATCTGGCTGTGCGGCAAGTAATACACGGCCCACCGCCGTGGCATGCATTGGCAGGCGCCCTCCGACGCGGGAAATCACCGGGACTTTCTTGGAACCGTAAATCTTGTCCGTGTACAGCGTTTGTGTGCCCTCTCGAACTGCCATGTGAACGTTTTCATGAGTCAAATCGAATAGGTCTTGCAAGAATGGATGTGCGCGATCACGCAATCGCCGACCCGCAAGTTGCCCTAGCTCCCAGATTCGCATTCCGACCTGATATTTGCCGTCCGGCGTCTTTTCTATTCCTCCCCACGCTTCAATTTCGCGCACAAGACGATATGTCGTCGACAGAGGAAGATGAGATCGTTGCGCAATCCGGCTAACAGATAACGGGCCAGCGGTGCCCTGAAATGTCGCGAGAACAGACAGGACTCTCGATGCCAAGCCTGCCGGCACGGCAGACTGCTCGCCTTCTTTCCCCACGTCGCACCCCACTACTTGTCACAGACGAATGGTTGTCGCGTCAATGTTCGTCAGCGTATCGGAACTCTCTCGATTCGCAAGGGAGATAGATAAGTCCCCGCCGGATACTGGCCGCCGAGGAATACCGACCCCAAATTGGTTAGTCGAACATCGAATTCGAGGGAATTCTCTGACGACGTTGTTTGTGAGAGTAACGCGAAGCGAGTGCGAGACGACGGCGAGCTCAAGAGCAACATTCCCGTCGACCCGGAGAGCTCGACGAGCGGATTCACAATCGAAATCTGCATCATGCCATCATGACCGGACAAATTAACGGAACCACTAAACGCTAAGGTTCCCTCATTCTTTTGAGCATCGAAGCCTGGCTCGGCCACGCCGTCGAAGATGAACGGCTTGCCTTCACCGTTCGTGACGTCATTCATCGAAATCACGCCGTCGCTGAGTCCTTTGACGTAAGCGATCAGGCTGTCCTTGATTCCCCATTCCAATGTGAAATTGACCACGGCGTCTCCTCCAGAGTCTCAGCGCAACCCGGGGCTAGCGATTCGACATGAGTTTACGACCCAGTTCTTCGATGACCTCGAACAGCGCATCCACGTCACTTTTCTCCGTGCGGAAGTTTGTAAAACACGGTCGCAGCCACGTTTCGCCCTCGATTTGAGCAGGCGAAAGATAGACGCGACCGTCCTCGATGATGGCGGCACACAGCGCGGCGTTGTGGGCGCTGATCTCTTTGGGGTCGATCATGCCGGCCGGAACGTGCTGCATCGGCACGACCGACAACTGCGGTGGTGTGGGCAACACGCGAATCGACGGGTCAGCGGATGCGCGCGCATACGTTTCGCGCGCGAGCATGATGTCGTGCTCAATCGCCGTGCGGAACTCCTGTGCCCCGTGCGCCTTGAACCCCAGCCAGAGTTTCAGCGCACGCAACGGGCGTGAGTACTCGAGCGTCACGTCGACCGGGTTGGGGTCTTCGGTGTCGTGCGGCATGTACGCCTCGTTGTGTCCAAACGTTGCGGCGAGCGCCGAGTAGTCGCGCACGAGCACAATCGAGCAGGCCTTCGGCACGAACATCCACTTATGCGCGTCGATCGTGACCGAGTCGGCGAGGTCGAGTCCGTCGAACTGT
>CAZYYL010000079.1:0-5390 GCA_964651425.1 uncultured Microbacteriaceae bacterium
CGCAGGTACGCAACAACGGGCTCGTCGTGCTCGCTCGAGACAACGAGCTGCTTGACGTTCAGGATGATTTCCGTCACGTCTTCCTTCACGTTTGGGATGGTGCTGAACTCGTGAAGAACTCCGTCAATGCGGATGCTCGTGACGGCTGCGCCGGGGATCGACGACAGCAGGGTACGACGAAGCGAGTTTCCGAGGGTGTAACCGAAACCAGGCTCCAGCGGTCCGATTTCGAAGCGCGAACGGTACTCGCTGATCGAGTCTTCGGAAAGCTTGGGACGCTCTGCGATAAGCACGTTGTTATCTCCTTCTTGCCAAAGGTCCGCTATATGACCTTTGTCTTTTGGTGGGAAGTTTTAGTTATGAGTGAGGATGCGCGGCTATCTAGTCGCTGGGACGTCGCCCTCGAGGAGAACGACGGACGAACCTAGACGCGACGACGCTTCGGCGGACGGCAGCCGTTGTGCGCCTGAGGCGTCACATCGCTGATCGAACCGACCTCGAGGCCAGCGGCCTGAAGCGAACGGATCGCCGTCTCGCGACCCGAACCCGGACCCTTGACGAAGACGTCAACCTTCTTCATGCCGTGCTCCTGCGCCTGACGCGCAGCCGACTCAGCAGCGAGCTGTGCGGCATAAGGAGTCGACTTACGCGAACCCTTGAATCCCACTCCACCCGACGATGCCCAGCTGATTACCGCACCAGTGGTGTCGGTGATTGAGACGATCGTGTTGTTGAACGTGCTCTTAATGTGGGCCTGACCCACAGCGATGTTCTTCTTGTCTTTTTTACGCGGCTTACGTGCGGCCGACTTCGGTGCTGCCATTGCTTCTCCTAAACCTTTGCTGTCAAAGCAGTCCTACGCGGACTACTTGGCCTTCTTCTTGCCGGCGACGGTGCGCTTCGGTCCCTTACGGGTACGAGCGTTCGTCTTGGTGCGCTGACCGCGCACGGGCAGACCCTTGCGGTGACGGAGGCCTTCGTAGCTACCGATTTCGACCTTGCGACGGATGTCGGCAGCAACTTCACGGCGGAGGTCACCCTCAACGCGGTAGTTGCCTTCGATGTAGTCACGCAGAGCGACGAGCTGCTCGTCGGTCAGGTCCTTAACGCGGATGTCTCCGCTGATCTTCGTGTCTTCGAGCGTCTTGAGTGCTCGAGTACGGCCTACGCCGTAGATGTAAGTGAGTGCGATTTCCACGCGCTTTTCGCGGGGAATATCTACTCCGGCAAGACGTGCCATGGTGGCTTCTCCTGTTGGTGAAGTGGAGGTGTGGTGCAATCGCGGTGCCCGGGCCTCCAACCCGAGGTGTCCTCCGCTTTACGAAGCGGATTCTTGCGTTTGCGTGATTTCTATTGAGTTGTGGGTAATGAAAACTTGTGTGTTTAGCCCTGGCGCTGCTTGTGGCGCGGGTTCTCGCAAATGACCATCACGTTTCCGTGGCGGCGGATGACCTTGCACTTGTCGCAGATCGGCTTGACCGAGGGGTTGACCTTCATGATTTTTCCTTTGTTCGCTGTCTTCGTACCCGCGCGCGGGCCGTTACTTTTCAGCAGTTTGTCTGTGGCGCTTGGTGAAGTGCCGGTTACTTGTAGCGATAAACAATTCGACCGCGGGTGAGGTCATAAGGGCTCAGTTCTACGATGACCTTGTCCTCGGGGAGGATTCGGATGTAGTGCTGGCGCATCTTGCCCGAAATGTGGGCGAGAACCTTGTGACCATTTGTCAACTCCACGCGGAACATGGCGTTGGGCAACGCTTCGACAACCGATCCTTCGATTTCGATGACGCCGTCTTTCTTGGCCATAAACTCACTTATCGTTTGGTGTGTAACTGCTGATCGTGCGGATTTTTCTGGTGTCGCCGACACGCCAAAAGACGTGCTTTGACACCAAAACTCAATCCTATGGGGTAAACCGCGCAATCACCAATTCGCCGATGCGGCGCTCGGCACTTGCGTGCGTATCCCCTGTCATGAGACTCATCGAATCGGCGTCGGTGTCACGCCAAACGGCGCAAGTCCGGCCGCGCCGCCATCCTCTGCGGTGGTGACCCATATTCCGTCCGCGTGCACCGCGACGGTGTGTTCCCAGTGCGAGGCTGCTCCCCCGTCGGTCGTCGCAACGGTCCACTCGTCGGGCTTGATGTATGTCTCTGGGCTGTGCATGACGACCATCGGCTCGATTGCGACGACCAGTCCGGGCTTTACCTCGGGGCCCTTCTGTCGCACCCGGTAGTTGAACACCGGTGGTTCCTCGTGCATGCTTCGGCCGATTCCGTGGCCGATGTAATCGGTGAGGATGCCGTACTTCTGGCCAAGCTTGTTGCCCTCGACCTCAATGTACGTCTGAATCGCGTCGCCGACTTCGTTGAGGTGGCTCGCGCGTGCAAGTCGCGCGATTCCCGCCCAAAGGGAACCTTCGGTCACGCGCGAGAGCTCCTCGCGTCGCTTCGTCTCGGTCGGGTCACCGCCGGGGATGACAACCGTGATTGCGGAGTCCCCGTTCCAACCGCCGAGAATTGCACCCGAGTCAATCGACACGATGTCGCCGGGTTCGAGCACGCGCGTGGTGGGAATGCCGTGCACGACCTCGTCATTGACCGACGCACAGATTGTGTGGCGATAGCCCGAGACAAGTTTGAAGTTGGATGCGCCGCCGTACGCGATGATCGCGGCCTCCGCTGCCGAGTCCACGTCGAGGGTGGTTGCGCCGGCAACGAGTTTGGTGCGTGCGGCGACGAGCGAGGCGGCAGTGGCGAGACCCGGTTCCACCATCAAGCGCAATTGTTCCGGCGTCTTGTAAATCGAGTGACGAAAGATCATCGGCTACGCGACAATGCCTGCGGCAGCCAGTGCAGAGAGGATGCGCTGCGTCACTTCATCGACAGCACCGAGTCCGTCGACTGTCACGAGGATCCCTCGTTTCTCGTACACGTCGATCAACGGAGCGGTTTGCTCGGCATAGACGCTCATACGGTGGCGAATCACGTCTTCGGTGTCGTCGGCGCGACCCTGTTCCTCTGCGCGCTTCAGGAGCCGAGCAACGACCTCATCGGTGTCGGCGTCAATCTGAACGACCGCGTTGAGGGGCTCGTGTTCGGCGGCAAGTACTCGATCGAGTTCGGCAACCTGCTCGGGCGTGCGCGGGTATCCGTCGAGGAGGAAGCCGCGTTGCGCATCCGCTTCGCGAAGTCGATCAGCGACGATGGCGTTCGTGATGTCGTCGGGAACGTACTCTCCCGCGGACATGATTGCCTTGACCTTGAGCCCAAGCTCGGTTTCGTTCGCAACGTTCGCGCGAAAGATGTCGCCCGTTGAGATCGCCGGCACTCCAAATGAGGAAGCCAGGCGCGAGGCCTGGGTTCCTTTGCCCGCACCAGGCGGGCCAATCAGTAGTAGCCGGGTGCCCGACGTCACTTCAGAAGACCCTCGTAGTGACGTTGCTGGAGCTGCGAGTCAATCTGCTTGACGGTTTCGAGGCCGACACCAACCACGATCAGGATCGACGTGCCACCGAACGGGAAGTTCGAGTTTGCACCGACGAGCACGAGCGCGATGAGCGGAAGCAGAGCGACGACACCGAGGTACATCGAACCGGGAAGCGTGATGCGAGTGAGCACGTAGTCGAGGTACTCCGCCGTGGGGCGACCGGCACGAATACCGGGGATGAACCCGCCGTAGCGCTTCATGTTGTCCGCAACTTCTTCGGGGTTGAACGTGATGGCCACGTAGAAGTACGTGAAGCCAACGATCAGCAAGAAGAACATCGCCATGTAGATCGGGTGGTCACCACGCGTGAGGTAGTTGGTGATCCATGTGACCCACTCAGCAGGCTTCTGACCAGCCGCGGGCTGATTGAACTGCGCGATGAGAGCGGGCAAGTAGAGGAGCGACGAGGCGAAGATGACGGGCACAACACCGGCCATGTTCACCTTGATCGGGATGTACGTGTTGTTGCCACCGTAGGTGCGGCGACCCACGACGCGCTTCGCGTACTGAACCGGGATGCGGCGCTGTGACTGCTCAACGAACACGATGGCCGCGACAACAAGGAGTCCGACGCCGACAACGAGAAGGAACGTGTTCCATCCCTTCGCCTGCTGAATAGCCCACATCGACTGCGGGAAACGTGCGGCAATCGACGTGAAGATGAGGAGCGACATACCGTTACCCACACCGCGCTCGGTGATGAGCTCGGCCATCCACATGATGAGACCGGTTCCGGCGGTCATCGTGATGACCATGAGAAGAATCGCGTACCATGCGTCGTTCGTCAGGAGCTGCGAACATTCCGGCGTCGAGGTCGAGCCGAAGAGCGCGCCCGAGCGAGCGACAGTGATGAGGGTGGTCGACTGCAGAACACCAAGGGCGATCGTGAGGTAACGCGTGTACTGCGTCAGTTTCGTCTGACCGGCCTGGCCTTCTTTGTGCAATGACTCGAAGTGGGGGATGACCACGCGCAGCAACTGCACGATGATCGACGCCGTAATGTACGGCATGATGCCGAGAGCGAAGATGGAAAGCTGGAGAAGCGCGCCACCCGAGAACAGGTTGACGAGCTCGTACAGACCCGACGTGTTCTGGTTGGCTGCGAGACAGGCCTGTACGTTGCCGAAGTCCACGAATGGGCTAGGGATGAACGAACCGAAACGGAACAGCGCAACGACGAAGATCGTGAAGCCGATCTTGCGACGAAGGTCTGGGGTGCGGAAGATCCGCGCTACTGCGCTAAACACAAGCTTCTCCTGGTTTCTTTCTTTGTGGTGAGGGTGCGACCCCCGGCCTTAGAAGCCGCGGACCGCACCTTCACAACGAAAAGAGCAGTGGCGACGGTTACTTGACCGAACCACCGGCGGCAACGATCTTCTGCTCAGCTGAGCCGGAGACCTTGTCGACCGTGACGTTCAGCTTAACCGCGATGTCGCCGTTTCCGAGCACCTTGACGAGTTCGTTCTTACGAACTGCGCCCTTGGCTACGAGGTCCGAAACCGTCACGTCGCCACCCGAGGGGTACAGCTCCGCGAGCTTTTCGAGGTTCACGACCTGGTACTCGGTGCGGAACGGGTTCTTGAAGCCGCGAAGCTTCGGCGAACGCATGTGCAAGGGCATCTGGCCACCCTCGAACCCGATCTTCACCTGGTAACGAGCCTTCGTACCCTTGGTTCCACGACCCGCGGTCTTACCCTTCGAACCCTCACCACGACCAACGCGGGTGCGGTCCTTCTTGGCACCGGGTGCAGGACGCAAGTGGTGAACCTTGAGCAAGTGCTCCTTAGGCTGACCCGACTCCTTCTTGGCAGCAGCCTTCGGTGCGGCCTTGGGAGCAGCAGCCTTGGGTGCGTCTGCCTGAGGAGCGTCTGCCTTTGCGGCAGCGGGCTTCTCAGCTGCATC
>CAZYYL010000080.1:0-5389 GCA_964651425.1 uncultured Microbacteriaceae bacterium
ACCCGCGAGTGTCGCCGTCGGGGATGAAGCAGATGTCGTGACTGTCGGGCTTCTGTGCAACCGAGAGTCCGCGTTCGGCGGCCTCGGCACGCACCTCAGCCTTTGACGGAGTGAGCCCGAGGGGGAACATCGCGTGCGCGAGCTGTTCGGTCGTCAGCACGCCAAGAACATATGACTGGTCTTTGGCCCACGCACTCGCGCGGTGTAGCTCGCGGTTGCCCTCCGAATCGGTCTCGATGACCGCATAGTGCCCCGTACACACCGCATCGAACCCGAGCGCGAGGGCTTTGTCCATGAGGGCAGCGAACTTGATTCGCTCGTTACATCGCATGCAGGGGTTCGGTGTGCGACCAGCCTCGTATTCAGCGATGAAGTCGTCGACGACGTCGGCCTTGAACCGTTCGCTGAAGTCCCACACATAAAAGGGAATGCCGAGGGCTGTGGCCGCGCGCTGCGCATCCATCGAATCTTCAATCGTGCAGCACCCGCGAGACCCGGTGCGCAAAGTGCCCGGCATGCGACTCAGCGCCAGGTGAACTCCGACGACGTCGTGGCCTGCTTCGACGGCGCGGGCAGCAGCGACAGCGGAGTCAACTCCACCACTCATTGCTGCCAGTACGCGCATGTCACAAGTTTAAGTGCGGGTGGTGACACTCGGGTGACGAAGGCTAACCACTTGTGCGCCCGGCGCGAAGGGCCCGCGCGTAGGCGTCGGGCAGCGCCGCAATGAGACGGTCGATGTCGGCCTGAGTTGTGGTGCGCCCGAGGGTGACGCGAATCGCGCTGTGCGCATCCGCTTCACTCAGACCCATCGCTAACAAAACATGTGACGGCTGCGCGACCCCCGCCTGACATGCCGAACCCGTCGACACCGAGATGCCGGCCTCGTCGAGCAAGAACAGCAGACTGTCGCTCTGACAACCGGGGAACGTGAAGTTGATGTTGTTGTCGAGACGGTGCTCACTCGACCCGCGCAACACGGCTTCGGGAATGACCGCACGGATGCGCGCAATCGTGTCATCGCGCAACTGCGCAAGGCGCGCTGACTCACCCTCGAACTCGGCCACAACTTCTTCGAGCGCGGTTGCGAAACTCGCGGCTGCCGGAGCGTCGAGGGTCCCCGATCGCAACCCGCGCTGTTGCCCGCCACCGTGGATGATTGCGCTCATGCGTGCGGCACGGTCGACGAGCAGCACGCCCACACCGGGTACCGCACCAATCTTGTGTCCCGTGAAGCTGACCGCGGTCGCGGGTCGCAGGGACAAACCGCCGACCCCGACCGGCAGATGCCCCAGCGCCGCAACGGCATCCAAGTGAAAAGGAACGCCGGCATCGGTCGAAATTTGTGCGAGCTCGCGCCACGGCTGAATCGTGCCGACCTCGTTGTTCGCGGCGAGCGCCGTCGACACGGCAATCGTTTCGGGTGACCGGGCGAACGCAGCCGACCACGCGTGCGTGTCGATTCGACCCGCGCGGTCAATCGGCACCCACTCGATGACCGCACCCTCGCGCTCGAGCGCCGTGACCGTGTCCAGCGTCGCGTGATGCTCACCCTCGGGCACGACCACGCGAACACGGCGTGGGTCGGCAGACCGTGCTGCCTCGAACATCCCCGTCACGCCAAGGTTGACCGATTCGGTTCCGCCTGAGGTGAATACGACCTCAATGGGGTCACAGTCGAAGATTCGGGCCACGCGAGCGCGGGCATCCTCGACGACCGACTTTGCGGCTTGGCCATCACGGTGAACCGACGACGGATTACCCACCACGGCGAGCGCAGATATAAAGGCGGCTTGCGCGGACGGGCGCACCGGTGACGAAGCCGCGTGGTCGAGGTAGGTGCGCATGATGTCACTAGTGTAGGCAAGGTGACTTTTCCCTCCCGAGCCGCAGGTATTCATCGTGCCTAGGTTCGGCGTATTCCTGAACGAGTCAGGGGGCAGTCTCCGCGTCTACTCGGCGAGTGCCGAGGGACTCGATCTCGTTGTCTTCGACCGTGAGAACCCCAATCACGTTGCCGATCGTGTACGCATGACCGACGTGGGCGACCATGTCTGGCAGGCCGAGTCGGAACTCCTCACCGTTGGGGCTCACTACGCGATTCAGGCGTGGGGCCCGTCCGGCGCACAGAACGCGTTTAGCCCGGAAGCCCTCCTGCTCGATCCCTATGCGCGCGGCATCGTTCGTACGGGCGCGAGCCAGTGGCGCGCCGAAGTCATCGATGACTCGTTTGATTGGCACGGCGCCGTAAAGCCGGGCATCCCGCTCGACCGCACGGTCATTTACGAAGCTCACCTTCGTGGCCTGACGATGCAACACCCGAGCATTCCGCTCGAACTGCGCGGCACCTACGCCGGCCTCGGGCACGAGGTGATGACCTCGTACCTGAACGACCTGGGTGTGACCGCGGTCGAATTGTTGCCCATCCACGCGTTCAACACCGAAGAGCGCCTGCAATCGATGGGACTCGCGAACTACTGGGGCTACAACACCCTCAACTTCTTCTCGCCGCATTCTGCCTACGCGACGGCGGCAGCACGCGAACAGGGTGCGACCGCAGTTGCCCGTGAGTTCAAGACGATGGTGCGTGATTTGCACGCAGCCGGCATCGAAGTCATTCTCGACGTGGTGTACAACCACACCGCAGAGGAAGGTCGACTCGGGCCGACGACGAGCTTCCGCGGTCTCGACAACGCAACGTATTACCGCCAGACCGACGACGGCACCTACATCGATGTCACGGGATGCGGAAACTCGGTTAACACGTCGAAGCCCGTCGTTGCCGAACTCGTGATGGACTCGCTGCGTTACTGGGTCAACGAGATGGGCGTCGACGGTTTCCGCTTCGATCTCGCTGTGACCCTCGGTCGTGATGAGAAGCACGAGTACACGCCCGACCACCCGCTCCTCCACGCCATCATCACCGACCCCGACCTTGCCGGCGTCAAGATGATCGCTGAGCCGTGGGATACCGGCATGGGCGGCTGGCAGACCGGCAATTTCCCGCTGGGTTGGTCGGAATGGAACGACCGATACCGCGACCGGATGCGCGGCTTCTGGCTGCCCGACATCGCGCACGCCCGCGAACACGGCATTGCCCCGGAGGGGGTCGGCGGTTTGGCAACTCGACTCGCGGGCTCGAGCAACACGTTCTCACCTGAGCGTGGCCCGCTCGCGAGCGTGAACTTCATCACGGCGCACGACGGCTTCACGCTGGCCGACCTCACGTCGTATGACGTCAAACACAACATCGGTAACGGTGAGGACAACCGAGACGGCTCCACGGACAACCGCTCATGGAATCACGGCATCGAAGGCCCGACCGATGACCCGGCTATTGCCAACGCCCGACGCAAGACCATGCGCGACCTGATGGGCACGCTGTTGTCGAGCGCGGGCATCCCGATGATTACTGCCGGTGATGAAGCGGGGCGCACGCAGCACGGCAACAACAACGCGTACTGCCACGACTCGCCACTGAACTGGGTGAACTGGGAATGGCAAGACTGGCACCGCGACATGTTTGCGACAACGCGCTACCTGCTCAAGCTCCGTCGCGAACTTCCCGCACTTCGCCCCCGAGAATTTGGTCGATTTGGAGAAGTCGTTCCCCATGCCAACCACATGGAGTGGTTCAACTCTGCGGGCGTGACGATGGATAGCGACGAGTGGGAAGACCCCACAAGTCGCACCCTGCAATATCTCGCTTCAACCGATCCTGACGATGAACCGTTCTGTCGAATCCTCACCGTCATTCACGGCGACGAACAACCGGTCGACGTTGTGATGCCGAACGAGCCCGAGGTGCAGTTCTACGAGCCGCTGTGGTTCTCGACTCACTCCGCACCGCGTGAGGTTCCCGGCGTACTTCGCCCCGGCGACACACTGCGCGTCGGTGGAACGAGTTTGCTGATCTTTCGCGCGGTCTAGCCGCCATCGAAACTGCTCTCACACCGGCCCGGCAATACGGCTAGTTTCTACCCATGGATGAAACCCGCATCTCACGACTTCCCATCGTTGATGTCTCGCCGTGGCTGGCCGGAACGAACTGGGCGCCGAAGGCATTTGACGGCGAAGTGGTGCCGTTTGAGGCGACCATTTTTCGCGAGGGTCACGACGCAATTGGGGCCGCGGTCATCCTCGTTTCGCCCAGCGGCGCACGAACGCGTCACCCGATGCACATGGTTGCCCCCGGTACTGATCGATGGCGAGCGAATGCGCTGCTCACCGAACCCGGCGCGTGGTCGTTCCACATCGAGGCGCATTCGGATGACGTAGAGACGTGGTTGCACGCCGCCGAGATCAAGATCCCCGCCGGCCTGGACGTCGAACTCATGCTCACCATCGGCACACAGATTTTTGAACGCGGCGCCGCCGAGTCGGGTCGCCCGAAAGCCGACCGCGACCTCTTCTCGTCGATTGCGAAAAAACTCGGCGACGCAAAACTTGACCCGGCCGTACGACTGGATGCAGCTCACGACCCACGCGTTCATGAAACGTTGCGCGACCGCCCGATCGCGAGTCTCGTCACGATTTCGACTGCGTTCCCCCTCAACGTCGAGCCGCGTCACGCGGGAGTCGGCAGTTGGTACGAGTTCTTCCCTCGCTCCGAAGGTGCGAAGCAGAATAGGGACGGCTCGTGGCAATCGGGTACTTTTGCCACGGCGACGAAGCGCCTCACGGCCGTTGCCGAGATGGGGTTCGACGTGCTCTACATGCCGCCGATTCATCCCATCGGCCGAATCGGACGCAAGGGCCCAAACAACACGCTGACACCTGGCCCATACGACCCGGGTTCACCGTGGGCGATTGGCTCGACCGAAGGTGGGCACGACACCGTGCATCCTGACCTCGGCACCATGGCGGATTTCGAGGCATTTGTGAAGGCCGCGAAGAAGGTCGGACTAGAAATTGCGCTCGACTTGGCGTTGCAAGCAGCACCCGATCACCCGTGGGTGACGTCGCATCCGGAATGGTTTACGACCCTGCCCGACGGCACGATTGCGTACGCCGAGAACCCGCCAAAGAAATACCAGGACATCTACCCCATCAACTTCGACAACGACCCGCAGGGCATCCGCGATGAGGTTCTTCGAATCGTGCGGTTGTGGATCTCTAAGGGGGTACGAATCTTTCGCGTGGATAATCCGCACACCAAGCCCGTCGACTTCTGGGAATGGTTGATCGGCACGGTCAATGCCGAGCACCCCGACGTGGTCTTTCTCGCCGAGGCGTTTACGCGCCCGGCCATGATGCAGACCCTCGCCAAGATCGGTTTCCAGCAGTCGTACTCGTACTTCACGTGGCGAAACACTAAGCCTGAGCTCGAGGAATTCTTCACATCGATCTCGAAGCACACGAGCGCGTGGTACCGCCCGAACCTGTTCGT
>CAZYYL010000081.1:0-5325 GCA_964651425.1 uncultured Microbacteriaceae bacterium
ATTTCTTCGGCGTGATCTTCGGCAGCCTTGCGACCAACTTCAGGGTCGGCACCTGCTCCCAGACCGCGAGTCAGCTGACGACCGATGTCGAGCTTGACGTCGGCCTCGCTCAAAAGGAGCGCCTGCGCGTCCGTGTTGACGGCGATGAACTCGACGCCTTTGAGCCCGCGTTCAATCATGCGATTGACGGCGTTGACGCCACCGCCACCGACGCCGACCACCTTAATGACGGCGAGGAAGTTCTGATTGGTATTCACGTTCGGCCTCCGCGGAAACCCTAAACTTCTACTCGAAGTCTAAAGTTATACTGGGTATGCAATTGCATTCCCTTGAGGTTATGGGTGGGGAAACCCTTGCCGGGTGAGCGACACGCCGATTAACGAACGACGACGTTGTCGGATGACGACACGTCGTACTCGTTGGCCGTGCCAGGCGGCCAATTGGCCATGAGCCCGGTGAGCGAGCGGACCTTGATCGCCGCATCCTCGCTACTCCCCCAAAAAACTCGCTGGTTCGTGTCGCCCAACACGAACGTCACGTCATCTGCCGTCGTCGCCGAAACATCCGAGAGTCTCTCTCGAAGGTCGGCAGGTAGGGATCGAATGACCGCGATGGCGGCGTCAAAGGCTGTCCCCTTTGGTTCGTCATTGGGAACGTGGAGCACCGGATACCCTTCCCCGAGTTCCGGCGCCGTCTCGATTGTGACGCCGGCCGCATCCTTCAACTCAAATGCCGTACCCACGGGGATAAACGCGACCGGCTGGCGTTCAACCACATGGATGATTAATGAATTCGGTGGGCGCGACTCAATCGAGTAACTCTCGACCAAGGTCTGTCGACGGAGGACTTCTTCAATCCGCCCCACATTGACCAGAGGGAGTGGCTGACCAATCTGATCGGCGAGCTGCGACGAGATTGCTAACGGGTCGACACGCGTCGTGCCGTCCACACTAATCGTGGTGATGCGCATGACGGGCGAATAAACGCCCGCGATAACGAAAGCGATGACCGCGATGAACGACGCAACGACCGCCGTGACGGTGAGGCGGCGGCGGCGAACTCGAGCTGTGAAGCGTCGTACTTCGTTTCGTTCAAAGGCCTTGCGGGCTTTGCGCGCTTCGCGGAGTGCGTGCCGCGCCTCGGCGGTTTCGTCGCGCTGTCGCACAGGTCGTCGAACTCGTTCAGGCCTTTGCAATCGCTCGAGTTTTTGTTGTCTCTCCGGACTTTGCCCTTGAGGCGGGCGGGCGCTGCGACCAATCTTCGCCACAGGTTCGCGACCGTCGGTGGAGAGGCGCTTGCTGGCTCTGCGCTCAGGCTGAGCCTGTGCGGGTTGCGGGAGCCGAGTCGGCGCGCCCGGGCGGTCAGGGCGCTTCATGCCAGCGGAGTGCGGCGGGAAAGGGCATCCACCACCTGGGGAATGATTCGATACACATCACCGCAGCCCAACGTGATGACGAAATCACCGGGCTCCGCGATAGCGGCCACGCGAGCCGCGGCCTCAGACCAGTCGGGTTCATAGAACACATGGCTCGCGTCGCGGAAGCGTTCGGTGACGAGAGCGCCGGTCACGCCGGGTACGGGATCCTCACGTGCGCCGTAGACATCGAGACAGACGGTGAGGTCAGCTCGTGATTCGAGCACGTCGGCGAATTCGGCACACATGAGTGCGGTGCGGCTGTAGAGGTGCGGTTGCTGCAATGCAATGATTCGACCCGCACCAACGACCGTGCGAGCGGCCGACAGCACGGCGTCGACCTCGGTGGGGTGGTGGGCGTAATCGTCATACACACTGACACCATCTACGACCGCATGGAGTTCGAAACGACGCTCCGTGCCGGCGAACTTCTCAAGGCCCGCGAGAGACGCGGCGGGGTCGAATCCCATACCGACAAGCACCGCGAACGCGCCAGCGGCGTTCAGGGCATTGTGTCGTCCGGGCACGGTGAGTTGCGCATCCCACGATTGATTGTTCCATTCGACCGTCAAGCGAACAGCGCCGTCGCTCGTGTCGATTCGAGTGAGTCGCACATCGGCGGTCGGCGCTTCGCCGAACGTCAAGACACGATCATGCACCAATTGCTGCGTGACGGCGTGTGCACCTTTGTCATCAGACGAGATGACGACGAGCTCATTCGCTGCCGCTGCAAAATCGACGAACGCGCTCATGAATGCATCCCGCGAACCGTAATGGTCAAGGTGGTCTGGGTCGACGTTCGTGATGAGCGCGACGGACGTGTCATAGATCAGGAACGAGCCGTCTGATTCGTCGGCCTCCACAACGAACTCGTTCGTCGTGCCGGCCTGCGCGCTCAGTCCGAGGCCGTTTACGACTCCCCCATTGACGAATCCGGGGTCTTCGCCAAGATGACGAAGCGCTGTGATGAGCATGCCGGTCGACGTCGTCTTTCCGTGGGCTCCGGCAACCGAAACGAGTCGCTTGTTACGAGTCAGCCATTCGAGCGCTTGCGATCGATGAAATACCGGGATGCCCCGCTCAACCGCAGCGACATACTCAACATTGTCATCCCAGAGCGCTCCCGTAACGACGAGTTGATCGACGGCGCCCAAGTGGGAAGCGTCGTGCCCGATGTGCACCTCGACGCCCATGTCACGCAGGGCGTGCGTAGCCGACGTTTCGCGCGAATCGCATCCCGTCACTTCGATACCCGCTTCGACGAACATTCGAGCGATGCCGCTCATACCGGATCCGCCGATGCCCGCAAAGTGAACGCGACCCCATGTGGTTGGGGCGCTCACCGCGAGGTCAGGCTTGATCACCGCAGACATCCTTCGGACGTGTCGAGAAGATTCGATGACCGTGTAGACGGTCAGTTGACTCTACTTCAGCGGGGTTCAGTGAACCCCGATGCCACGCGCCTTGTCGATGAGGGTAAGCATTCGCGCACGACCGTCTCGGATACCGTGTGCAATCGACGCGTCACGCATTCGTTGCAGCCGCGACTCGTCATGAACGAGAACAGGCACGTTCGACCGGATCCACTCGCTCGAGAAATCGGCATCTGTGACGAGCAGGGCCGCGCCGGCGTCGACGAGCGGGCGAGCGTTGAATCGTTGCTCGCCGTTGCCCACCGGATACGGGACAAACACCGCCGGCAGACCCAGTGCGGCGATCTCGGAGACGGTGGATGCTCCCGCGCGCGAAATCACGAGGTCGGCGGAGGCTAGCGCGTCGCGCATCCGGTCGCAATATTCCAGCGTGTGATACCCAGGTATCTGTGACGAGCGAGCAACACTCTGCTTACCCGTGATGTGCAATATCTGGATGCCCGACGCCACTAACCCTGGAGCAGAGCGCGCTATGGCCTCATTTATCGATCGTGCACCGAGCGATCCGCCGGTCACAACAATCGTGGGAAGGCGGGGGTCAAGACCGAACGAGCGACGCAGTGACGGACGCTCTGATGCGCGCAGTGGTTGTTCGAACTCCGTCCGCAGTGGCATGCCGACAACGGTCGCGTTCGGCAGCGGGGTTCCCGCAATTGCGACTCCGACGTGCGGTGTCCAACGTGCGGCGAGTCGATTCGCCAGGCCCGGTCGAGCGTTCGCCTCGTGTGCCGCCATGGGGACATTTTCGGCTCGCGCCGCGGCATACGCCGGTGCCGAAGCGTAACCTCCAACGCCCACCACCACGTCGACGTGGCGTTGACGCAGAAGTTCACGCACCTCACGTACGGCCGTTCTCCAACGACGAGGAAATGCCAGCGCCGCGCGGTTCAGTCGTCGCGGAAACGGCAATTTCGGAATCGTAACGAGCTCGTAGCCGGCCGCGGGAATCAACCGCGACTCGAGCCCCTCGGATGTCCCCAGCATGATGATCTCGCTTGTGGCGTCGCGCTCGCGCAGCGCATCCGCTATCGCAATCATCGGATTGACGTGCCCGGCGGTTCCGCCGCCGGCGAGGAGATACGTCGTCACGAACGCGACCCGCGTGTGTGAGGCAGAGGTCTTCCCGTAACTTGACCTGGCGATTTGCGACCAGAAGGTGCCGGGCGTCTTCCCAAACCAGTGGCCCTTCGGCTTTTTTCGCGCTCTGCTCGCGCAAACGAGAGAACGATACCGATGCCACCCAAGTTTGCTAACAGAGCCGTTCCACCCGCCGACAAGAACGGCAGCGGCACACCGAGCACCGGAAGGATGCCCACGACAACACCGATGTTGACGGCGGCCTGGCCGATGATCCACGTCATGATTCCCGCGGTTGTGATTCGCACCATCCGGTTTTCCGACTGACGGATGATACGCAAGAAAACGACGGCCAGCAGGATGAACAACAAGATGACCACGATGCAACCGATGAGACCCAGTTCTTCACCGATGATCGCGAAGATGTAGTCGTTGTCGGCGGCAGGAAGCCACGACCACTTCGACTTCGAATTCCCGAGGCCGACCCCGAAGATTCCGCCGTTCGCCATGGCCCACTTTCCGTGAAGCGGCTGCCAGCACGTGTTGGCGTAGTCAGTGCAGTCGCTGAGGAACGACAGGATTCGGTCCATTCGGTTCGAACTGAAGAAAGCCGCGACCGCAGCCACGCCACTACCGATTACCGCAGGAATTGCCAAGATGCGAAGGGGCAGACCTGAGAAGAAAAGACATCCCATCACAATGGCCGCCATGATCATGACGGTTCCGAGGTCTTTTCCGATGAGTACCATCCCCATCAGGATTCCCGGAACCAAAACCGGGCGCAGGACTTCCCACGTGTTGGTGCCAAGTCGATCAATCGCTTCAGGGATTTTGACGCCGAGCCAGATGGCCAATACTGGCTTGATCAGCTCCGACGGTTGCAGGGTCAAAGAACCGATGGCAATCCAGTTGCGGTTTCCACCCGTCTCGATGCCAATCCACGAGAACACCGACAACTGCAACAAGAAGGCGAGAGCGATGAAAGTGCGTATTTGTTTGCGCCAAAAAACCAGCGGCAATTTCGACATGATGAGCATGAGCGGCACGCCCAACAAGGCAAACACCGCTTGCTTGACGAAGCCACCAAAGAACCAACCGTCGGCGAGGTATGACCCAATGGATGACGCCGAGAAGACGATAAGCAGACCGAAGATAACGAGAAAGCTCACCGTTCCGAGGAGCAGGTAAAAGTTTGAGTTCTCGGAATGCAGTGCGTTTCCCAGCACGATGCGGGCGACAGATCCCGGGGTCTGAGTCGGTTGTGCAGACGGACGTCGACGGACCGTCGAATCGACGACCGAGCGCTTCGGTGGTCGCGGCGTGGAATTCACGTGAGGTCGAGTGGGACGTGTCGTTGACATCGATTCCCTCTCGTTCGGTTACTTTGCCGTGTGCGCTCGA
>CAZYYL010000082.1:0-5285 GCA_964651425.1 uncultured Microbacteriaceae bacterium
ACGCTTGGGCCAACTCGTCAAGCTCGCTCGCGATGTCACGGGCCGTCGTCGAGGTACGGGCGAGGTTGCCGCTTCGAGGATCCGCCGGCACGGCGAGCGACTCTCGAACGCGTTCCAGTCGCGCGCGCCATGCGTCAATTCGTTCGACGAGCGCCGTGGTTTGCCACGTTCGTTCGTCGAGGTCAATGGTATTGACCACGACGGGTCGCGCGCTCACGTGGCGACGTTCCACATCTGCGTCTGAAGTTCGCGTGCAACGCGTTCAATCGCGACCGCCCGTTCGTAGGCGCTCTTGGCCGCATCCGATGACCACGCGCCCGAGTCGAGCTCCGTGCGCAACGCAGCGAGAGAGATCACGATTTCGCTCCACTCATTCGCAAGCGCCCGAAGCACGGACGAGTTCTCGTCACTCAGTTGTACGCGCGCCCACGGGTCATCAATCCACACCCGCCTACCTTGACGGGCGCGTTCCACCAGTCCACGATTGCGTGAATGCGTGTGTGTTGACCGTGGTTTTGTGTCATGTGGAGGACAGACGGTTTGGGAGAATGGAGACATGACGCTTCCCGTGCAAGTTTTGAGTCCGCTCGACGGCCGTTATCAGTCGGTTGTATCGGCACTCGGTGAGTTCCTCTCTGAGGCGGGTCTGAACCGGGCTCGCGTGCACGTTGAGGTCGAGTGGCTCATCGCTCTCACGGGTCGACGGATGTTCGAGTCAGAACCCCTCTCTCCCGCCAACGTTTCCGCTCTGCGCGCGGTCGTCACGACCTTTGGGCAACAAGAAATAGACGAGCTCGCGACCCTCGAAGCCACGACGAAACATGACGTCAAGGCCGTGGAATACCTCGTCCGCGCGCGACTCAAGTCGCTTGGCCTCGATCGCATCAGCGAACTGACTCACTTCGCGTGTACGAGTGAAGACATCAACAATCTTTCGTACGCCATCACCGTGCGCGATGCCGTAACGCAGATCTGGTTGCCCGCACTCGACAAGGTCATCGCTGGCTTGACCGAACTTGCTCGAGAACACCGGGCTGTTCCGATGCTGAGTCGTACCCACGGGCAGCCGGCAACACCGACCACGATGGGCAAGGAACTTGCGGTATTCGTTTACCGCCTCACACGCATCCGCGAACGGATCCTCGCAACCGAGTACCTGGGCAAGTTCAGTGGCGCAACGGGAACGTTCAGCGCTCACGTCGTCGCCGACCCGACCGCGGACTGGCCCGCTATTTCGCGCGAATTCGTCGAAGGACTTGGGTTGGCTTGGAACCCGCTCACGACACAGATTGAGTCACACGACTGGCAAGCCGAGTTGTACTCGTCGATTTCCCGCGCCAACCGCGTGCTGCACAACCTTGCGACAGACATTTGGACGTACATCTCGCTCGGGTATTTCCGCCAGATTCCTCAGGCAGGCGCAACGGGCTCGTCCACTATGCCTCACAAGATCAACCCGATTCGATTCGAGAATGCCGAGGCAAACCTCGAACTGTCGTCGGCCGTTCTTGAATCACTCGCGAGCACTCTGGTGACGAGCCGCATGCAACGCGACCTCACCGACTCGACGACTCAGCGCAACATCGGCGTCGGTCTTGGTCACTCGCTCTTGGCCCTCGACAACATTTGCCGTGGACTGACCGAGATTGATCTCGATGCGGATGCGCTCGCTCGCGACTTGGACGCGAACTGGGAGGTGCTCGGCGAAGCGGTACAAACAGTCATTCGTGCCGAGGTTGCCGCGGGACGTTCAACCATCAGCGACCCATATGCGTTGCTCAAAGACCTCACGCGCGGCAAGAAACTCTCCGCGGAGGGCCTAGCCGAATTCATCGCGACGCTTGATATTTCAGACGAGGCAAAAGCACGACTGACGGCCTTGACACCCGCGTCATATGCCGGGCTCGCCGATCAGCTCGTCAGTTACCTCGACTAAGCGGAGCGTGACGCGCGATTACGAGTGTGAATCGAGCTCTTGAATATCCGCGATTTCGTCGCTCTTCGGCTTTGTCGCGAGAACGAGCATTGCGGTGATGACGAGGCTAGCGATGAACGCGGTACCCGCCCACACGACCGATTCGAGTGGTGAGCGCGTCGACATCAAGACAATCGCCCCCGTAAACGCACCGATAACGACCGCGAGGCCAACGAGTTCTACAGGGCGAAGACGATCACGACGACTGGGTGTTGACACGGATGCTCCTAGGCTTCGACATTTGCTTGTGAGTCAAACCTAAACGACATTCCGGCGATGCCGAGATACACGGCGGTCACGATGCCATAGGCGCCAAGGATGCCCACGGCATACACGCTCGTGAGTGGCACGAGCACCTCCACCAGTGCCAACGCGGCGCCCGCCACGGCAGTCACTCGAAGGTCGCGACTCAACTGACGGTTACTCGAGTTCACCGACGCAACGAGGTCACACACCGCCATGGTCGCAGCCCACGACGTCAACGCAACAATGAGAGTACCGAGACGTGCATCGAGCGCGAGAGCAGCCGCCGCCGCGGTCGCGGCAATGAGTGAGGCCGCAATTGCTACCCCCTGCGTCCACCACCAATAGCGACCCAGGTTGAGGCCACCCCACAGGCCCAACGAGCGCGCAATCACGTTGCCTGCCGTCAGGATGATCAATCCAACGAGGCCAATGGCGGGCGCGTGATTGACGGAAAAGGTGATGAAGACGCCAGAAACAAGTGCGGGCGCCGCCCAAGTAAGGAGCACAAAGCCAAGACGTGCTGCGGGAAATGGAACGTTCACCGTTTCACTTTACGCGCGCACGCGACGGTGACTTTCTTGAGGATTACTGTGCAGCGAAATCGTTGAACCGAGAAAGGTGCCCCGTAAAGCCCACAACGATAGTTCCCGTGGGTCCGTTACGGTGCTTCGCCACAATGAGGTCGGCCTCTCCCGCACGCGGGTGCTCTCGGTCGTACGCGCCCTCACGGTGGAGCAAGATCACCATGTCGGCGTCTTGCTCAAGCGAGCCCGACTCACGCAAATCGGACAGAGCCGGCATCTTGTCGGAGCGCTGCTCAGGACCACGGTTGAGCTGTGACAAGGCGACAACGGGAACCTGGAGTTCCTTCGCCAAGAGCTTGAGTGCGCGCGAGAACTCGCTGACTTCTTGCTGACGGCTCTCGACGCGGCGACCACTCGTCATGAGTTGGAGGTAGTCAATGACAACCAACTTGAGTCCGACGCGTTGCTTCAGTCGGCGGCATTTTGCCCGAATTTCCACGAGCGTCATGTTCGGGCTGTCATCGATAAAAAGTGGGGCCTCGGAAATTCGGCCACGTGTCGCCGCAATCGCGGTCCAGTCGTTGTTCGCGACGGTTCCCTTGCGCATGTTTTGGAGTGGCACCGAGGATTCCGCCGAAAGGAGGCGCATCGCGATTTCGCTTTTGCCCATTTCGAGCGAGAAGAAAATCGTCGGCTGGTTGTACCGCACCGTTGCGTGACGAGCCAGGTCGAGCGCAAGCGTCGATTTTCCGAGTGCGGGTCGCGCGGCGATGATGATGAGTTGACCGGGGTGAAGCCCGTTCGTGAGCTCGTCCAAATCTCGGAATCCCGTCGGGACTCCAATCATGCTTCCGTCACGGTGACGGGCCGTTTCGATTTCTTCGATAGCGCCGTCGACGGCCGTGGTCAGTGGTACGTAGTCTTCGACATCGGCGGATCCGGTGACGGCATAAATTTCGGCCTGGGCGACATTGACGAGGTCTTGGGTTTCGCCTTCGCCCGCGTATCCCATCTGCACAATTTTCGTGCCGGCCTCAACCAAGCGTCGGAGCAAGGCGCGCTCGGACACGATCGTCGCGTAATAGCCCGCGTTTGCTGCGGTGGGAACGAGAGAGGTCAGCGTGTGGAGGTACTCAGCGCCACCGGCTTTGACGAGCGAACCGGTCTTCGTCAGCTCATCGGTGACGGTGATGGCGTCCGTCGGTTCACCATGCGCATACAGGCTCAAGATCGCGTCATAGATGACTTCATGCTTGGGCACATAGAAATCCGCCCCGCGAACCACCTCAACGACATCCGCGACGGCGTCTTTACTGAGGAGCATGCCGCCCAAGGTGCTCTGTTCAGCAAGGACGTCGTGTGGTGGCACACGATCGCCGGGAATCGCGCCGCGGTTGTCAGGCGGTGGTGGCAAGTGCGCAAGTGACACGGCGCTTCCTCTCTGACGGCTGTTTCCTCATTTGTAGCGCGAGCCCCCGACATGTCGGATTCGGCTCTCGGCTCACACTAGAAAGCCGTTTACCGCGACTCAAACTGGGCTGTGGATAAAGTTGTGTATGACGCGCGGAGAAAACTCGCCTAGGTGTTCATAAATTGTGGACAGCATTGTGGACGAGGAAAGATTTTCTGCAGGGATTTCTTTCCTCATCAGGGATTTTTCTGTCCCTACCCTGTGCAAAAGCTTTAGTCTCAACTGTGTGTTTAACGTTGAGACTGTCGAACAGCCCTGTGTATAGAAAACCCCAAGATTCGACGAAAAATGTGTCCGTGACACGCCGTGTTTAATCAAATTCACGGTGCTCTCAACTTGACAATTAAGAAAGCGACGGCCTTCGATTTCTCGAAGGCCGTCGCTGTGATCCGGAGTGAGCCACTACTTAGCGGCAACCACCTGGAGTGTGATCGTGGCAACGACCTCGTCGCGAAGACGAACCGTTGCCTCGTGGTCACCCGTGAACTTAATCGGCGAAACGATTTCGATCTTTCGCTTATCGATGTCACCGAGACCAGCAGCAGCAACGGCGGCGGCAATGTGATCCGTCTTTACGGAGCCGAAGAGGCGCCCGTCGCGACCGACCTTGACCGACAGTTTGACCTTGCCCGATTCAAGCTTGGCCTTGAGGGCCTGTGCTTCTTCGAGCGTGGCGAGCGCACGTGCGGTGCGCGCTGCGCGAATCTGTTCAACCTGCTTCTCGCCACCGCGAGACCACGCGACAGCGAAGCCCTGGGGGATGAGATAGTTGCGCGCGTATCCGTTCTTCACGTCGACAACGTCGCCGGCAGAACCGAGGCCTGATACCTCGTTCGTGAGAATGAGTTTTGACATTGTGCTACTCCTTAGCGTCCGGCGCCTGCATACGGAAGCAATGCCATCTCGCGTGCGTTCTTAACGGCACGTGCGATGAGGCGCTGCTCCTGGACGGACACACCAGTGATGCGACGGGCACGGATCTTTCCGCGCTCCGAGATGAACTTGCGAAGGGTGGCGACGTCTTTGTAGTCGATCACACCAACGCGGATAGCCTTCGCCGGGGCGAGGA
>CAZYYL010000083.1:0-5273 GCA_964651425.1 uncultured Microbacteriaceae bacterium
CCAACGCCTCGGTGCTCTTTCCTTGGTATGGGTTGAAGCGCCAAGTGATCGTCACCGGGCAGGCCCTGCCGACTGACGCAGTCACGTCCGACGCGTACTTCGACCGACGCCCGCACGGTGCGCGTCTCGCCGCAATCGCGAGTGAGCAGTCGGAACCAGTGGATTCGCGCGATGTCTTGGACGCGCGCATGGCCGACCTCGAGACGGAATACCCCGACGGCGCGAGTATCCCTCGCCCAGAAAAGTGGGGCGGATTTCGACTCGTTCCTGCCACGATTGAGTTCTGGGCGGGTCGGTCAAAGCGTTTCCACGATCGACTGCTGTTCACCTACCTGCCCGACGGCACCTGGACCAGAGAAAGACTCCAACCATGACATCCAGCGGAAACGTTGCCAGCCCCTTCGAATCACTCACCCTCGAGCAGCTGCGCACGCGAACGAGTGCGAAGTGGCAGGTGTTCGAGCCCGACGTGTTACCCCTGTGGGTTGCCGAGATGGATGTTCCGCTCGCCGACTGCGTGATCGAGGCCGTCGACCGTGCCATGCGTAACGGCGACACGGGCTACCCGGCCAACAATCCCTATGGCGAAGCGCATGCCGAGTTTGCGGCCGAACGGTTCGGCTGGAACCTCGACCCGACCTACAGCTACGCCATCACCGACGTGATGTCGGGTGTCGACGATCTCATCACGACGCTCACCAAGCCGGGCGCTCCGGTTGTCACGACCCCGCCGGTCTACGGCCCGTTTGACCATCACGTGAAGCGCCTCGGTCGTCCGCAGATTTTCGCTCAGCTCACCGACGCCGGCCGCATCGACATGGCCGCCCTCGAAGACGCATTCCAGCAGGTGAAGCAGGGCGGAATCGGTGGCGCCTTCTTGCTTTCGAACCCGCACAACCCGACCGGTGTCGCTCACACTCGCGCAGAACTGCAGCAGGTGGTCGAGCTTGCCAACCGCTACGACGTGCAGATCATCAGTGACGAGATTCACGCTTCACTTCAGATGCCCGGCCACGTGTTCACGCCCATCCTCGACGTCGACGGTGCCGAGAACGCGTTCGCACTGACGAGCGCGTCCAAGGCATTCAATCTCGCCGGGATCAAAGCGGCCCTTATCATCGCCGGAACCAACCAGAAGCCACGACTCACGGCGATGAAGGCGCGCAACGTTGCATGGACCAGCCACCTCGGCGTCATCGCCCACACGGCCGCGTACCAGGGTGGCGGTGAATGGCTGGATGCCGTTCTCGCCGGTCTCGACTCGAACCGACACTTCTTCGCCGAGCAAGTTGCCGAGCTCATGCCGAAAGCAAAGTTCCTCGTTCCGGAGGCGACGTACCTCGGTTGGCTCGACTTGCGCGCCTACGGCGTTCCGGCTGACCCAGCTCCGCTCATCCGCGAAAAAGCACGAGTGGCCTACAGCCCCGCGGAGTTCTTCGGCCTCGGGTCGGACGGTCACGTGCGCGTGAACCTCGCGACGAATCACGCGATTCTGCGCCAGGCGGCGGAGCGGACCGCCGCTGTCGTTACTTCTTTGTAGCGGGCTGCTTTTTGGCGGCTGGCTTCTTCGCGACCGGCTGGCGAGCCTGACGGCGACGAACCACCGTTAACACCACACCCACCACAACAGCCGCAACCACAACAGCGATCACGAGCCACGGCAAGATAAACCCGATCGCAACGAGCAACGCCGACCCGGCGACACCGAGTGAGTTCCACCCGGCGACGAGTCCGTCCCAGAACGTCTGGTTCGTCGGGGTGCCCGTCGGGCCGACCAGGGTCATACTGATTGTCGACAGGTCCACCTGATCTGCGAGGTACGTCTGCTGCGCGACGAGACTGTCGAGCTCGGCCTGACGCTGAGCAATGGCGGACTCCACGGTGATGAGGTCAGAGACGGTTGTGGACTGTGCTTGAAGGGCGCGCAGTGCATCCAGCGATGATCGCAAACTCGTCACACGCGCGTTGATGTCCGTCACCTGCAGGGTGACGTCGGACTTCGACCGCGAGAGCGAGTCGAGTGTGCCGAGGCCCTGGAGGTCGGCCAGCACGGTGTCGATGATCGATGCGGGCACGCGGATGGTCAGGTAGACCGACTCGGGCGCGTACTCGTTCGCAGGACTCCACGAGGTGTCTTGCACGAACCCGCCCGCGGCAGCAGCAACTTCGCCGGCCTTTGTGGCGGCGTCCTTCGGGTTGCTTGAGGCCACCTGCAGATACGCGGTCTCGATGGTCGAGCGTTCGACGGTCGTCGACGACGTTCCCACGGCCGCGTCCGGGCTGACGGCGATGCTGTCGGTGGCCGCGCCACCCTCGAGCACCGCCGAACTCTTGTCGGCGGGCATCATCGTGGATCCGGTGGAGCACGCCGAGAGCCCGGTGGTAACGGAAAGTCCCAAACCAAGAACGATGGCGATGGATGCGGCGCGCACGCGCAGCGAAGAAGTCGAGTTCATGTGCTCACGCTATCGCGGGGGTTGTCCAAGGAATCCTGAGAAATGGATAAAGAACGGGTGACGGCCCGATTGCTCACGACGAGATGACGACTAGCTGACGACCGCGACCGAGTCGGTATCGGGCAGCGGGCCCGCGTCGCGCTGCGTGAAGTCGGGCATCCATCGCTGGCCCACCAGTGCAACGATCGTGCCGACGACGGCGAAGAGCCCAGCGACGAGCAAGGCCGCTTGAGAGCCAAAGTTGTCGATGCAGATTCCGGCGAGAGCGGAACCACCAGCAACGCCGATCAGTTGGCCGGTGCCCATCCACGCGAATGCTTCGGCGGTATCGCTGAATTTCACTGTGCCCGACACCGCGGAGAACAGGGCAGCAAGCGCGGGTGCCACGCCCAGGCCGGCGAAGAACAACACAACGCACAACCACCAGAAGTTGAGTGACAAAGGCAGCACAATCATGCCGGCGGCGATAATCGACATTCTCAGGGTCAGCGACCAGCGACCAAGTGGCCTGTGTCCAATTGCAAGACCGCCAATGAGCGAGGAGACAGAGAAGATTGCCAACACGATTCCGGAGTTCGATGATCCGTCTCCGAAAACCGACACGATTCCCGCTTCGACAGCGCCGAACCCTGCGACGAGGAGGAGTCCGACAGCCGTGGAGACCAGGACCGTGCGGTTGCGCAACACGCTGCCAAGCCGGCGGCGACTGCGCGGAATTGCGACGCGACCGACGATGGGTGAGGTGATGAACCAGAGCCCGCCGACAAAGAAGACGCTCGTCGCAGTGAGGATGGCGACGACCGGACTGACCTGAATTGCGAGCACGGCCGAGAGCACGGGTCCGGCGATCCATATGAGCTCTTGTGCGGCTGCATCCAGCGAAAACAAGGCATTGAGTTTCGACTGCGGAACCATCTTCGGATAAATGGTGCGTACTGCAGGTTGAATCGGGGGAGTTGAGACGCCTTCGACTGCTGAGAGCACGATAAGTAGCCAGACGGGCGGCACGGCGAGTGCGATAACGACGTTGGCTGCGCATACAACGATCACGGCAACCGAAACAACTGGTCGAATGCCGAATCGACCTAGCAGCCGGCTCGTAAACGGCGCCGCAACAGCTTGGCCGATGCTGGATGCGCCGAGCGCAAGTCCCGCAATCGTGTACGAGTGATAGTTCTGCTCAACGAAGACGAGGTATGCGATCGCGAGCATGCCGAACGGGAAACGTGCGACCAGTTGCGATGCGACAACGCGGGCCGCACCGGGCTCACGCAGGATGTCGAGGTAGGTCTTCACAGTCTGCTCAGTCTACGACGCGTGTCGGACGTCCCTGATTGGATGCATCCACGCCACTTCTCCACTGTCACGGCCGGTTACCAGGAGGAAAAGCGGGTGTGAATATGTGCATAAACCTGCACAACTTATCCACAAATGTGCATGACACGCCCACAATATGTAGTGATTCCAAATCGGATTCGCCCCCTTATATAGTGGTGGGACGCCAGTGCCGAAGAAAGAAGAAAACCGTGACAATCACCGTTGTGAAGCGCAATGGAACGCGTGTTCCCTACGACGCAAACCAGATTAACCTCGCTATCGAGGCTGCCTGTGAGGGACTTGGCGACGCTGCCGGGTGGGTCTCGCAGATCGCGACGGAACTGGAAATCACGCTGTTTGACGGCATTACGACGCAGCAGCTCGACGAAGCGGTCATCCAGGTGGCCCTGCAGAACGTGAAGGACGACCCCGACTTCGACGTCGTGGCGGCCCGCCTGCTGCTCAAGACGATTTACAAGCGCGTCCTCGGCGACTACGACACACCCGAAGAGTTGCTCGCGTTGCACCGCGAACACTTTGCGCCGAACATCCTTCGCGGTGTGAGCGAGGGTCTGCTCGACCCACGCCTCGGCGAACTTTTCGACTTGGATGCGCTCGCCGCCGAGCTCATTCCGGGCAACGACAGCCTGCTCAAGTACATCGGTGTTGTGACGCTCAACAACCGCTACGGCATGAAGGGTCGCAACGGCGACCCGCTCGAGGTTCCGCAGTACTTCTGGATGCGCATCTCGATGGGCCTCTCGCTCAACGAGGCGAACCCCACTCAGCACGCCATCGGCTTCTACAAGAAGATGAGCTCGCTCGAGTACCTGGCTGCCGGTTCGACGCTCGTCAACGCGGGCACCATCTCGCCCCAGCTCGCCAACTGCTTCGTTCTCGAGATGCAGGACGACATGGAGCACATCGCGAAGACCACGCGCGACGTGATGTGGCTCACCAAGGGAACGGGTGGCATCGGCCTCTCGGTCACCAAGCTTCGTGCGCAGGGTTCTCCGATTCGTTCGAACAACACCGTGTCGACCGGTCCGATTCCGTTCATGCACACCATCGACTCGATTCTTCGTGCCGTCAGCCGCGGTGGCAAGAAGTTCGGTGCTCTTTGCTTCTACATGGAGAACTGGCACATGGACTTCCCGGAGTTCCTCGACCTGCGTCAGAACTCGGGTGACCCCTACCGTCGCACGCGCACGGCGAACACCGCCGTCTGGATCAGCGATGAGTTCATGAAGCGCGTCCAGAACGACGACGATTGGTACCTCTTCGACCCGCTCGAGGTCACCGACCTCAACGAGCTCTACGGCAAGGCGTTCAGCGAGCGTTACAACCACTACGTCGCCGAGGCCGAGGCCGGCCGCATGCACCTCTTCAAGAAGATCGGTGCACGCGAGCAGTTCAAGGCGATCCTTATGTCGCTCCAGACCACGAGCCACCCGTGGCTCACCTGGAAAGACACGATCAACCTTCGTGCGCTCAACAACA
>CAZYYL010000084.1:0-5236 GCA_964651425.1 uncultured Microbacteriaceae bacterium
TGGAAGACACCCCGCAGGGTGTGCATTGGAGTATTGATGGCGAATAAGCCACGTCAAGGCGCTGTCCGTAAGACACGCAAGGGCCCATCCGTGGGTACCGGCGGTCACGGACGAAAGGCGCTTGAAGGCAAGGGGCCAACCCCCAAAGCCGAAGACCGCGAGTATCACGTCG
Organism: uncultured Microbacteriaceae bacterium; assembly: GCA_964651425.1. GTDB lineage: Bacteria > Actinomycetota > Actinomycetes > Actinomycetales > Microbacteriaceae > RFQD01. The sequence continues at coordinate 173 of CAZYYL010000084.1, forward strand.
CGCACAAGCGCAAGAAGGCGGCCGAGCGCCTGAGCGAACTCAAGGGCCAGTCCGGCGGGCGCAGCGCGCAGGGTAACCGCACGGTTCAGCGCGGAAAGAAGTCGGATGACACCGAGGTCGTCACCGGTCGCAACTCTGTCGTCGAAGCGCTTCGCGCCAAGATTCCCGCGAGTGCGCTCTACATCGCCACACGCATCGAGGTCGACGACCGCGTCAAAGAGATATTGTCGCTCGCGACCCACCGCGGTATTCCCGTGCTCGAGGTCATGCGCCCCGAGCTTGACCGCCTTGCCGGGTTCGACGGCGTGCACCAAGGAGTTGCCCTCAAGGTTCCTGCGTACGAATATGCGCACCCGGATGACCTGCTCGAGTTTGCAGCGAAAGCGGATGAGCCTGCCCTGGTTGTCGCGCTCGATGGCATAACTGACCCACGCAACCTGGGCGCGATCATCCGCTCGACTGCCGCGTTCGGTGGCCACGGCATCATCGTTCCGCAACGCCGTTCGGTGGGTGTCACTGCCTCAGCGTGGAAGACCTCGGCGGGTGCCGCGGCGCGTTGCCCCGTCGCCATGGCGAGCAACCTCGTCAGCACAATCAAGTCGTACAAAGAGCAGGGTGTCTTCGTCATCGGTCTCGACGCCGATGGAACGATGCCGCTACCGGGACTCGCACTCAGCGACCGCCCGTTGCTCATGGTGGTCGGCAGTGAGGGCAAGGGCCTCTCGCGACTCGTCACCGAGGTATGCGACGCGATTGTTTCCATCCCGATTTCAGCAAACACCGAATCGCTCAACGCGGGCATCGCCGCGAGCGTGGTGCTCTACGAGGTTTCCCGCCTTCGGGCAGCCGCCGAATAGGTAATACACAGAATCCCCCGGCTACTATCGAGGGATGCTTTCGCACGGACGACCGTGCAACACACAAGAACCCCCACGAGGAGTTATCACTATGACCAACATCAACGGACAGCGTCCGACCAAAAACCAGCGACGGGATGCCGCCCGCGAGGCAGCCCGCGAATTCCGCGTTCAGCAGGCCCGTGCCGATCGCCGCCGCAAGTTCTTCACGCAGGGCGGCATCGTGCTCGGTGTGCTTGTGATTGCCGGTCTTGTCGGCCTCGCAATCTATGGCGCTCAGCCCAAACCGGTCATCTGGCCCGAGAACATGGCTACCGATGCCATCGTCTTGAACCAAGACATGGTTGCCGAAACGTCGGCCGCACTTTCGGATGGCGCCCTGCCACTGCAGCCCACCGAAGACCCCAACCTGCTCAACATCACCATCTATCAGGACTACATGTGCCCGATTTGTGGTCAGTTTGACGCAGCGAACGGTGACACGCTCGCACAGCTCGTGAACACAGGGGCTGCCAAGCTGTCGATTCACCCAATCTCGATTCTCAACTCGAAGTCGTCGGGTACGAAGTACTCGACGCGTGCTGCTAACGCGGCCGCCTGTGTCGCGTCGTACTCGCCGAACAACTTCTGGGACTTCAACCAGCTCATGTTCAAGAACCAGCCAGCCGAAGGCTCGTCGGGTCTGAGTGATGACGACATCATCAAGCTCACCACCGACGCGGGCGTTGCCCGTGCCACCGACATCGCGGACTGCATCAAGAGCCGCACCTATGAAGGCTGGGTGGATGCGCAAACCAAGCGGGCCCTTACCGGGCCGCTGCCCAACACGGACGTGCCCAACGTGACCGGAACCCCCACGGTCATCGTGAATGGCCAGCAGTACCAGGGTTCCGTTTCTGACTCCGGCGCGTTCCTCGCGTTCGTCACGCAGATCGCCGGAGCGTCGTACTCGTCGAACTCGGCGACGCCGACGCCGGCCCCCTAACAACGGGTTCCGTAACGACTGGTTCCGCAGCCTGTTCCAACTCAACGGCCCGCCCTGCTCGCGCAAGGCGGGCCGTTTGGTTTCGATACACTTGTGGGCGTCTTGTGCTTCAGTCACAGGCAAGCCGGCTTGGCGCAATTGGTAGCGCACCGCTCTTGTAAAGCGGGGGTTGTGGGTTCGAGTCCCATAGCCGGCCCCACGACCGCCGCTTCGACGTGCTGCGAGGCACTCACCGTCGCAGCCCGCACATAGGCTTGCCACATGGCTGACGACAAACTGCCCGACGAGCACATCGCGATGCTCGAGTTCGAGCGCGACTGGCCACCCAAACGCGCCGGAAAAGATGAAGCCATCCGCACTCAGTTTGAGATCTCGCCTGCGCGGTATTATCAGGTGCTCGGTTCCGTTATCGCGACGGAGGCAGCACTGAAATTTGATCCCCTGCTGGTCAAGCGATTGATTCGGCAGCAGGATGACCGCCAACGGTCACGAACCGCCCGCATCACGCCATCAACCCGGAGCTGATACCTGCCATGAAGACGCCCACCGCAGAAGACCGCTTCGATCACCTTCCTGACGAGGTTGCGCGTGTGGGAGCACACCGTGCGCCTCGCACGGCGCGGTCGGGGCTCATCGGTTTCGCGTGGGCGGCGCTGAGCACGTTCATCCTCGTTGCTGCTGGCGTCGTCGGCATGATCTTCGTGACCGGAACGATCAGCGTCGACGGGCTCTTCCCGGCGACCACCACGACAGCCGCGGAGTCAACGGCCAAGAGCGTCAAGCCCACCATTGACCCGACCGTTCTGGTCAACGTCATCAACGCGAGTGGGGTAGAAGGCGCTGCGACACGAATTGCCGACCAGCTGACCGCCGACGGCGTGCTCGTGGGTACGAAGTCCAACTCGTCCGATGTCGTTGAGAAGACCATGGTTTACTACGGCGACCCGGCCGTTGAAGGTGCGGCTCGCGGTGTAGCCCGTGCGCTCGGTGCCGGAGCAGAGATAGAGCACACCTCGGCATATGCCGGTGCCGCCGCCAAGATTTCTGTTGTCGTGGGTAGTTCGTACTTCGCAGTGCCGACTTCGACCGCAACGCCGAGCGAAACGCCCGCGAACTAGATTCGAGAATCGTTAGCATTTCGCGATAAAAACGAGAAAATTCCCCTCTCACTTGCTGTGTTACCGCCGGTAGTATCAGGCAACGGTTCGCGCAACGGTGCGTTCGCCGGATCACACAGCAATTGGAGAGACACATGGCGACGGGAACCGTGAAGTGGTTCAACGCTGAAAAAGGCTACGGTTTCATCACCGTGGACGGCGATGGACAAGACGTATTTGTGCACTACTCAGCGATTGACATGGACGGCTACAAGGTCCTCGATGAAGGCCAGAAGGTCGTATTCGAAGTCGGAACCGGAAACAAGGGTCCGCAGGCGGAGTCGGTCAAGCTGGCCTAACTTTTCCGCACAATCTCGCACTTATTTGTGCATCTAACGCCGTCCGTACCGCGGGCGGCGTTAGTCTTTGGGTGTGACCCGCTCGCGGCTTGTGACCGCATTCCTCTTGCCCCTCGTGACCGTTGTCGGCGTATCCGTTCTCGCTGGATGTTCGGGAGGGGCCATGCCCGTTCCGAGTTACACATCGTCGTACAAGACTCCCGACCCCACGGCACTCGCGCCATTGCGTGGAACGGTCGTCACGGCCGGCTCGCTCGCGAACCCGTCGCTCGCGGCGAAGGTCGACAACCACGAGGAAGCTCGCCCGCAATACGGTTTGCAGCACGCGGACATTGTGTTCGAGGAACTTGTTGAGGGCGGACTCACTCGTTACGTCGCAGTCTGGCAGTCGGACATCCCGGCACAAATCGGCCCGGTGCGTTCGATTCGCCCGATGGACCCCGACATCATCACGCCGTTCGGCGGAATCGTTGCGTATTCGGGTGGACAGCAGCGATTTGTTGAGATGATGCTCGACACCCCAATTTTCAACATCATCGACGGCAGCTCGGCCGCCGAAGGGCTGCTCTATCGCACGACTGACAAGGATGCCCCGCACAACGTGGGCGTCGCCGCGCAGACGATTATCTCGCAGCACCTCGACATGGCGCCGCCGCAGCAGATGTTCGCATACTCGTCGTCGGTTGAGACGAGCTCCGCGGTTCGCGATGGATCACCAGGTTCGAGTATCGATGTATCTTTCAGTGACGAGCGGTACCCGCGATGGAGCTACGACCCCGCGACGCAGACATACCTCCGCTTTCAGGAGGGAGTCGTTGCCGACATGAACAGCGATGGCGGACAGATCAATGCGACAAACGTCATCGTCATGATGGTGGCCATCGATTGGCAGTACAGTCCGGTTCCGCGCACGATCATGGTCGACAGCGGTGACGCGTGGATCTCGACCGGCGGCAAGACAATTCACGCAATCTGGTCTAAGGACGCACGTGAGTCGCGCATCCGCTACACCGATGATTTCGGGATGACCGTGCGCCTCGCACCCGGAAACACGTGGATTGAGATGCCCCCACGTGAAGACGGCGGAATCCTCATCAACCCGTAGGGTTCATACTCGCGTCAGTTCGCTTGGGGCGTGAATCTCCAGGGTCGTTCGGTTTGCACTCTCACTAGGAGACTGCCAATATTGAGTTAGCACTCATAACGGTTGAGTGCTAATAATTTCGGTTCTTGATTCTGGTCCTAGGAGGGCTGAACACAACCATGGCAAAGATGATTGCGTTTAACGAAGAGGCACGTCGTGGCCTCGAGCGTGGGTTGAACATCCTCGCTGACACCGTCAAGGTAACGCTCGGCCCGCGTGGTCGCAACGTCGTGTTGGAGAAGAAGTGGGGCGCACCCACCATCACAAACGACGGTGTATCGATCGCGAAAGAAATTGATCTCGAAGACCCCTACGAGCGCATCGGCGCCGAGCTGGTCAAGGAAGTTGCGAAGAAGACGGATGACGTTGCCGGTGACGGTACGACCACCGCGACGGTTCTCGCTCAGGCGCTCGTGCGCGAAGGTCTTCGCAACGTTGCCGCCGGGGCCGACCCGATTGCGCTTCGTCGCGGTATCGAAAAGGCTGTCGAAGCCGACAAGAACGCTGCGCGCTACGAGCCCGACGAGGCCACGCACCCGAACAACATGGCGGCGGCGCTCCTCGAGCTCGGACGCGTCGATGAGGCGCTCGTTCAGCTCCGCGCCGCGCGGTCAAAGGGGGT
>CAZYYL010000085.1:0-5231 GCA_964651425.1 uncultured Microbacteriaceae bacterium
GCTCCAGTGGTTTGAGGTGGCTTCCGTTATGCCGTTACTAGGTCCGGTAAATGCCGCGACCACAATTTGCGTGATACCGGATGCGGGCTCGCCTGAAACGGTGAGTCCGACTACGGTGCCTGCCACGACTGCGACGCACGTTGCGCCAACGATGAGTCCGCGAATAACCTCGGAACGAAGGCGAGCGGATGTGCGCGAACGAGAACGCGACGGAACGAATGAACCTCGTCGACGCTCAAATGGTTTTAGTTTCGGCACGTTTTTTAGTGTAGTGTCATGCCAAGAACTGAACCCGTTTCGATGTGTCGCCAGTCAAGAGCGGCGACTGTGTAAAGGTCTTTTTCGTGCTCTCAGAAGTTTTGTCGCCACTGGCGGACTATTTTGAGGGCCATGCGACCGCGCGGAAACCGCTTCGCGGACGATCGATTCTCATGGCGTTCGGACTTGCGCTGGTCGTCGTGCCAATCACGAGTACGGTTCTTGCAGGCGACATCACGACGGGCGTGCAAGACGTCGAATTCGGTCAGGGAAGCGTTGCCGCTCGGCAGTGTGACGACAGTGTCACGATCGCACTGACCACGGGGTGGTATGCCACGGGTTCGTACTTTCGGGTGACGAAGATCGATTTGGGTGACGTAAACCTGACGAGCTGTGTCGGCAAGACTCTCACAGTGTCGGCATACTCCAGTTCCGGCGCGCAACTCGACCTCACGGCAGGTACGGGCTTGTCGCTGGCATTTTCGGTTGCGTCGGCAACGGTGAGTTCCCCGCTCACAGGAACGTCGAGCTCGGCGTCAATCCCACTTACTGTCGACGGTCTGGTGAATTCGACAGACATCGAACGCGTGACCGTTCAAACCGCGAACACCTAGTAAGACAAGGAGCATTCGCCGCGACACGCTGTGCATTGCAACTTGACTGAAAACAATTTAGTGAGTAAGTTTCACTCATCGCTGAAATTGATTCAGCCCATCACTTAGAAAGGGGAGCCTCGTGGCTCAGCACACCATCATCGTAGAGTCGGCGTCGCAGCCGGCCGCCAAGCGCAAGAGTCGCAAGGCACCGATCATCCTCGCGGGTATCGGTCTCATCGCTCTCGTTCCTGTTGTCGGTTCGACGTTCGCCGCGAACATCGGACTCAACGGCGGAAACGACATCGAATTCGGTCAGGGAAGCCAGCAAACCGTCACCTGCGACAACGACATCACCGTTACTCCTGACGCCACATACGATGCAGCAGGCGACAGCTGGTCACTAACTGTTGGCCTCGACAACATCGACGCGACCGCGTGTGCCGGAAAGACCTTCACTGTCTCGACGTGGAGCACTTCGAATGCGGTGGCCGATACGTGGACCTTTACGCTTACTGGCGAAAACGGAACGTTCACTGGTGGCACGTACAACACAGGTGCCGGTGGCTACAACGCGTCGCTGACCTCGACACTCAACGCTGCTGACCTCAAGACGGTCACCGTCGAGTCGAGCAACTAGCTCACATTTTTTGTGGCGACCCCGAGGCGTTCTCGGGGTCGCCACATTCACCATTTTGGAGAGTCTCGTGTCCCACCAGTCCTGGTTCGTGCTGGCAAAACGCACCACGACTGAGCGACGTCGGCGGGGCAAGTTTTACCTGATTTTCGCGGGACTCGTCGGTCTTGCCACAGTGTCCGTTGTCGGCACGACATTCGCCGCACACATCGGATTGAACGGCGGAAACGACATCGAGTTCGGGCAGGGAAGCCAGCAGACGGTAACCGATGAAACGAGCGGCTAACAACAAATGACATATCGCATTCTTCGCGACCACGAGCCCGGCGTTTCTGATGTCGGGCTTGTGGCCGTTAAGTCGCCCGACGACGGATCAGTCCCGCCCGACTCGCACATTCTCGTCACCGTGCGTTCGGCGGGAACGCCATTCAGCTACCTTGTGACACCCGACGATGTCATTGTTGGGGTCAACTCGGAGGAATTCGTTCGTAGTGTTCCCCAGCGGCGTCCCGTGTCTTTGACGAAGCGAATTGCCGGAGGAATCGCCTATTCCCTGAGTGGACTCGTGATCCTGGCGTTACTGGCTTTGGGGCTCTCGGGCACACTCGCTTTTCGCGTTGTCTTGACGGAATCAATGATGCCCAGCATCAAACCCGGAGACGTCATCGTGACAATCTCGGACAACGTCGTCACGCCGAAAATGGACGATGTCGTCGTCTACATCGCGAAACGTTTTGATGGAACACCCGTTGCCCCGTTCGCTCACCGCATCATCGGAGGTTCGGCCGATGACGGATGGATCGTCAAGGGTGACAACAATCCCAACGCCGACGTGCAACGTCCGACATCGGATGACATCGCATCGGTTGTCGTTGCGGTGTGGCCCGGAGTAGGGCGATTTTTCAACGGTCAGGTCATCCTGTTGCTCTGTCTTGTGGTCGTAGCGGTCTGGCTGATTGTGAGTGGATTGCGCGCACGCGGGGAGTCTGTGTAATGACGACGATTGAGGAGTTCTTCGGGAGTTTCGGGCGACGCCGCTCGAAAGTAACTGTTCATCCCTACCCGCACGCGAATCCAGACGTCAGTGGCAACCAGACGAATCAGGGTCGAACGCGTCGTTTTGTGGTTCGGGTCGTGCTCGTTCTACTGCTACTTATGCTCGTCTTCTTCGCTCGGTTCATCCCAGATACCTGGAATCCGTTCACCGCAACGGGACTATTTGCGAGTGAAGGCACAACGAATGGCTCCTCTGGCAACGGTCCGGCTGGCGCACTCGGTGCGACGAATACCCCGGCGCCTCAGGGAGAGAATCCCCGAAATGGCGCCGATGGTGCTGCCGGATCAGCTGGCCCGAGAGGGGCAGACGGTGCCCCTGGCGCAAACGGACTTAATGGTGCACCTGGGGCGAAGGGTGAAACCGGAGCAACTGGCGCCTCGGGCCCGGCCGGACCCATGGGTCCCGTCGGTTCACTCGGTCAAGCCAATTCAGACATCTCCGCGTGTGACGACAACATCGTCATCGGGTTGCGCAGCGCGTGGTCGGCAAGTGATTCAAGTTTTCACGTGTCACGCGTTCTTCTTTCAGATGTGAGTGCTTCCTGCGCGGGGCTATATCTCGGATTCGATTTGCTGGATTCAAACGGTGAAAGTCTCGCTCATGTTGAGGTTCCCAGTCTCACCGTCTCCGACGGACTCGTGACACTGTCGGCCGCGGAGTTTCCCTCTTTGTCGGGCGTTAAATCTGCCTTCGTAGCTCGCGTGGCCCTCGAGATTGCCTCGTAAGGGTTGGGACAAGCGATGACGACAGATGAAACTCCGATTTACCATCGGTCTCGTTCTGGCATGGAAACGCCCGTGGACAATCACCCCGTAGTGTCCGTTGATGCCATCGCGGCACCAGAGTCGGTCGACGCTGCTCCTGTCGTTGTTGATTTACCCGATGGCCAAAAAGTCATTCTTGGTTCCATTACCCCCGGCACGGTCATTGAGATTGCCGCGTGGCGAGGAACCGAGCGTCCCGATTCCCGCACGACACGAATCGTGTTGGGCGTTGCCAACAACCCAGCCCTAGAGGAAGGCATCCCCGTGAATAATTCTGTGACCGGACCATGGAACCGCAGTCGTGCTTGGATTTGGATCGTCGCGACCATTGCCGTCCTTGGCGCCGCCACACTTGGGTTGCTCTTGAGTCCACTCAAGTTTGTACACCCCACGACAGGCACGTCACTCGGTTTTGGAAGTGCAAACTCCTCAATCGTTCTCGTCGCACCCGTGGACACGGTCTCAACCGGCCAGCTCATCGTCGCGAATAAAGGCGACGATGTCATAGTCGGGCAGGTTGGCGGTGTCGACTCAGGTCAAGTGCTTCTGCAGACCGGGAGTAACTTCACCCAACTCACTGAGAGCTCGGTCTTCGGGTCAGTCGTGGTGATCATCCCATTCATCGGTCTCGCCTTCTAGGGTTACCGTTGGCGGAGGCGGAGGCCTCGCGGTGGGCGGAATAGGCTCGGAGCATGTCCACCTCTGTTCGTCGCGTTCCGGTCGCCGGCTGGGCCGAACCGGGCGCGGTGCGCAACGCATTGTTCGGCGACGCCGACTGGCAGGTATGGCTGGATGCCGGACCGCTCACTCGAGATGGACGCTCGTACCTCGGCGCTGGCCGCACACGACTCGTCACCGCCAACGTGGCTCGCGGCACGGTGACCGAGCGGATATTGGCGAACGGTCTTGAGCGCGAACTCGAGTGCACCATCTTCGAATACCTTCGCGACGATCTCGAAAGCCATGCCGATGTGTTGACGGCTGGTGGGACCGACACGGCCGACTCTGCCGACGTTGCTTTTCGCCTCGGCTGGGTCGGTTGGTTCGGATACGAACTCGGAAGCCAGACCGTCGGTGCACCGGTCGCCGATTCCGACGCGGATGTGCCCGACGCGTGCTTCGTCTTTCTCGACCGCGCAGTCGAGTTTGATCATGCGACCGGTGGGATCTTCGCGCTGAGTCTGCATTCCGGCGTCGAGTCTGAAAACGCGTGGGCTGAGACGGTGTCGGGCGCAGTTGAGTCCGCAGCAGCAGAGGTATCCGACAGTGCACACGCGCCCATCACCACCCCCGCCACGGCACCGGCCGACATCCGCTTCCGATTCAGCCGAACTGAATACGAATCGCTCATCGATCGATGCCTCGACGAGATTCGCGCAGGCAACGCCTATCAACTTTGTTTGACGAACCGCATTGATGTCGACTTTGCATACGCGGCACAGACTCCGAGCGCCATCAATCTCTACGAACAACTGCGCACCGCAAACCCCTCACACCACGGTGGGATGCTGGCGTTCGGCGCGACGAGTCTGCTGAGTTCATCCCCCGAAGTGTTCTTGAAAGTCAACCCTGACGGACACGTCACGACGAAGCCGATCAAGGGCACGCGACCGCGCGGTGCTTCTGCCGACGTCGATGCGCAATTGGCCACCGAGCTCAGCGAGAACGAAAAGGAACGCGCCGAGAACCTCATGATCGTCGACCTGTGCCGCAACGACCTCACTCGGGTGTGCGAGCCGGGAACGGTGACCGTCAGTTCGCTCCACCGGATCGAGACGTATTCGACGGTTCACCAACTCGTCAGCACCGTCACGGGGGAATTGAGTGCTGACTGCAGCGCGGGGGATGCGGCGCGTTCGCTCTTTCCCGCCGGTTCCATGACGGGTGCGCCGAAGCGAAGTGCCGTGCAGATTCTCGAGGCA
>CAZYYL010000086.1:0-5213 GCA_964651425.1 uncultured Microbacteriaceae bacterium
GGCGAGTACGAGCAGAAGAAGGCCTACGACCTGCTCGTGCAGTGTGAGTCGGGGCTCGTGAGCATCACGGGAACCCCCGAAACTCCAAGCCGGGTGGGTGTGTCGGTGGCCGACATCGCGGCGGGCATGTACGCCTATTCGGGCGTGCTGAGCGCGCTCATCCAGCGCGGTCGCACCGGCAAGGGTGATGTGCTCGAGATTTCAATGCTCGAAGCATTAGGCGAGTGGATGATGCAGCCCTACCTCTACGCCGAATACGGTGGCACGGCGCAGACCCGCTCGGGCGGGCAGCACGCGACCATCGCGCCGTATGGTCCGTTCAATACGAGCGACGGCACGGTGTTCTTCTCGATTCAGAACGAGCGTGAATGGGTCAAGTTCTGCGATGTCGTTTTGCAGGATGCGTCGGTCGCCACCGACCCGCGATTCGACGCCGGCACACACCGGGTGGCGAATCGCCCGGCTCTGCACGCGGCTATCGACGCGGTGTTCTCGACGTTGACGGTCGCCGACGCGATCGCGCGGCTCGAAGCGGCCGGCGTCGCGAACGCGCAGCTGCGCAACATGCACGAGTTCTCGGCACACCCGCAACTGGTGGCGCGCAATCGCTGGCGCGAGGTTGGTTTGCCAAGTGGCGACACCGCGCGCAGCCTGATTCCGCCGGTAACGGCCGGGTCGTTTGAGCCCGTGATGGGCGCCGTACCGGCGCTCGGCGCCGACACGGAGCGGGTGCTGAAAGAATTCGGCCTCAGCTAATTACTGCCGCGTGACCTTGCCCGTCATCGAGGCGAGTGGCTGTAAGAAGACGGGCTTCGCGAGAATCCACGCGGCCACGATGAGCACGAGCGACACAGCGAAGAAGACGAGTCCGAGCCATCCGTCACCATCGTTCGCCGCGTACATGTGATTCAGGTTGCGCAACGCACCGGTCGCGAGCACGAGCGTGACATGAACGACGATGAACAGCACGAAGAAGATCATCACGGGCAGGTGAATCGCACGCGCGACGGCGAGCGGGTACATCTTCGAGATGCGCGCCTTGGGGCCGGGCCAGGCGTTCGAAAGTCGAATACCGGTCTTGATTGCGAGCGGCGCGGCGATAAACACGACCACGAAGTAGGTGAGCTGCTGGAGTGAGTTGTAGTTGTTCCAGCCGTTTTCCGTGGGCCATTGGAGTGACAGGTACTGAACGCCAGCAGACACGGCGTTGGGGAACACATCCCATGAGGTCGGCACCAGGCGCATCCACTGGCCGGTTGCAAACAACAGCACGATGAAGATGAGGCCGTTGAGAACCCACAGCGCGTCGAGTGTGAGGTGCAACCAGAGGTCGAGCGAGATCTTGCGCGGCGTGCCCTTGGTGCGAATCGGGCGACCGTTGATGCGCGTCCAGTGTGCGGCCGGGCGCTGCGTGGTGCGCACGAGCCAACCGGTGCGTGCAATCAAGATGATGAAGAACGCGTTCAAGAAGTGCTGAAAGTTGAGCCACCACGGAAAGCCCACGGGCGCGCCAGACGGCAGGTCATAGGCCCCGGGATACGCAGCCAAGAAGCTCGCGCCCGCACTCGTGTCGCGCCACCAACGTGCGACGAGCACGGCGGCGACAAGAATGACAATGGCAACGGGAATCCAGATGGCCAGCTTGCGACGGATGGCCGGGTCAGCGAGCGCGGTGCGGACAGAACTCAACGACGGCTCTCCAATTCAGAGATGAGTGCGGGAACGACGGTGAACACGTCACCCACCACGCCGAAGTCGGCAACGTCGAAGATTGGGGCGTCCGCATCCTTATTGATAGCCACAATCGTGCCAGACGTTTGCATGCCCGCACGGTGTTGAATCGCACCCGAAATACCGAGCGCCACGTACAGCTGCGGCGAGACGGTCACACCTGTTTGGCCAACCTGGTGAGTCTGGGCGATGAATCCTGAGTCGACAGCGGCACGGGATGCGCCCACCGCGGCACCGAGCGCATCGGCAAGCTGCTCGACCAGCACAAACTTGTCTTCACTGCCGAGCCCGCGGCCGCCGGCGACGACGCGCTCGGCTCCGCGCAGGTCGGGGCGCGACGACTCCGACGCGTTCACGTTGACCGAGTCGATTACGCCGGCGCGTGCACCCGCGGTGTCGACCGTGATGGTCGTGACGCCGGGTTTGGCGTTTGGCTTGCGTCCTTCGGGTGAACCCTGGCGAACGGTCGCAATAACAAGGCCGCCGATGGTCTTCGACTCCGTGGTGAAGCTGCCACCGAAGACGGAGTGAGTGGTCACAACCTCGGAACCGGTGAGTGCCACGTCGACCGCGTCGACGAGAACAGTCGAGCCGGTGCGCACGGCGAGGCGGGCTGCGGTTTCGCGACCATCCGCTGTGTTCGGCACCAGAACCGCGACCGGCTTCTGATCGGCGATGGCGGCTTCGAGAGCGGCAACAGCGGGTGCGACCAGCATGCTGTTGGCGTCGGCTGACTCGGCAATCATGACGTGGGCGGCGCCGAGGGCGCCGAGGTCGGTGGCCAGTGAGCCGGCCTTGCCGGGTGCGACAACGACAACAGCGACGGGCGTGCCGAGCTTGGTCGCGGCGGCGAGTAGCGACGGGGTGGTGCCGGCCGGTGCACCGGCGGCGGTGAGTTCAACGAGGGCGAGAACGTTCGACATGTGCTTCTCCTAGCTTTCCGCGGCCCTAGACCAGGCGGTTCGTCGTGAGGAAGTCGGCCAACTGAGCAGCGGCGGTGCCGTCGTCGACGACCTTGATTCCGGCAGCGCGCGGCGGGCGAGCCGACGTCGACAGCACCGACGACGTGGCGCTAGGTGCGCTCACGCCGAGGTCGGCCAGCGACTTCGTTTCGACGGGTTTCTTCTTCGCGCCCATGATTCCCTTGAAGCTTGGGAACCGAGCATCCGGGTTGCTCTCATTCACCGAGATGACGGCGGGGAGCTCGGCGTGCACGCGCTGCGTGCCTTCGTCAATCTGGCGCACGCCCGACACGGTCGTGCCCGAAACTTCAATGCTCCCAAGTTGCCCGAGGTGGGGGAGACCAAGGTGTTCGGCGATCATCGCCGGCACGACACCGCCGCGTCCATCGGTCGACTCGTTGCCGGCGACCACAAGGTCGGCGCCAAGTTCACGCACGGCAGCAGCGAGAGCGGCGGAGGTCAGCGCCACGTCGGCACCGGCCAACCCCGGGTCGACGATGTGCACAGCGGATGCGCATCCCATCGCCAGCGCTTTCTTCAGTGACTCGCCCACGTCGCCGGGTGCCATCATCACGGCGACGACCTCGGCGCTCTTGTCGTTGTCGGCAATCGTGAGGGCGACCTCGAGCGCGCGCTCGTTGATTTCGTCGATGAGGTTGTCGCCACCGCGGTCGGCCCAACCGGTGGTCAGGTCGAGTTTGCGGTCGCCCCACGTGTCGGGAACCTGCTTGATGAGCACGGCGATTTTCATGAGCCACATCCTTTCGTCGGGCCAGCGGCGCGAGTCAAGAATATATTATATTTGCGGATGACCGCCCGCAAGCGCCGCGAGCGATTCAGCTCGCCGCGCTGAGGCCTATCCCTGGGCCGCGATTCGCGCGTCGACGTGACTTGCGAGCTGCTCACCCGCATGGCGCACGTGCTCAACCATTTCGGTGCGGGCGCGGTCGGCATCCTTCGCACGAATCGCGTCGAGCAGGCCGTTGTGGTCGTGCACCGTCGTCTCTGGCCATCCATTGATCGATGCATAGAAACGACTCGGGGCATAGCGCGAGACGAGCTTGATCACCCAGGCGAGGCGCGGAGCATCGGCGGCCAGGTTAATCTCGCGGTGGAAGGCATGGTTGAGCTCTTCGAGTTTGGCGAGGTCGTCGCGCTTCGCGGCGGCGATGAGTTCCTCGTGAATCTGGTCCATGCGCGCAATCAGTTCGGGTGTCGCGTTCGTCACCGCGCGGGCGGCGAGTTCACCCGCCACCATCGACTGCACCAAAAACATGTCACGTACGTCGTTGCCGTCAATGCGGGCGACGGTGAAACCACGACGGGGAGCGAGGTCAAGGAACCCCTCAGCGCGGAGCGCCTGAAGTGCCTCACGTGCCGGCGTTGTCGAAATGCCCAGCTCTTCAGCGATCGTTTCGGGGCGAACCGGCGCACCGGCTGCGAGATTGCCCGACGTGATCTGGTCGCGAAGATAGGCGGCCGCTTCGTCTCCGAGTTGCACACGGATGGGGCGAAGTTGGGCGTTCATGGACTACATAATATGCGCCGACCCCGACCTTGCCGGGGACGTTCCATACGATATATTATGCATTTATGTCCCTACACCTCAGCGATGAAGAGCAAATGCTCGTCGACACAGTCCGAGCTTTTATCGACCGGGATGTGAAGCCCACCGTCAACGAGGTCGAACACGCGAACGAATACCCTTCACGCTGGATCGAACAGATGAAAGAGATGGGAATCTTCGGTCTCGCGGTGCCCGAGGAATATGACGGTCTTCCGATTTCGATGCCCGCATACATCGCGGTCACCGAAGAACTCGCCCGCGGGTGGATGAGCCTCGCCGGCGCGATGGGTGGCCACACTGTCGTCGCGAAGTTACTGACTTTGTATGGCACCGAAGAACAGAGAAGTAAGTACCTGCCGCTGATGGCAACCGGTGAACTCCGCGCAACGATGGCACTCACCGAGCCCGGTGGCGGTTCCGACCTGCAGGCGATCACGACGGTCGCCCGCGAAGACGGTGACGACCTCGTCATCAACGGCTCGAAGACCTGGATTTCGAACGCTCGTCGCTCAGGCCTCATCGCGTTGCTCGTAAAGACCGACCCGAACGCAGAGCCGCGTCACAAGGGCATGTCGATTGTTCTCGTCGAACCGGGTGCCGGCATGAACATCTCGCGTGACCTGCCGAAACTCGGCTACAAGGGCGTCGAATCGTGTGAGATTTCGTTCGACGACTACCGCACACCCAAAGCCCAGATTCTCGGTGGTGTCGCCGGCCAGGGATTCACGCAGTTCATGAAGGGTCTCGAAGTCGGTCGCGTGCAGGTTGCCGCCCGTTCGCTCGGTGTCGCCGCGGCCGCGCTCGAAGATTCGATCAAGTACAGCCAAGAACGCGAGACGTTCGGCAAGCCGATTTGGAAGCACCAGTCCATCGGCAACTACCTCGCCGAGATGGCGACGAAGCTCACCGCCGCCCGTCAACTCACCCGCTTCGCCGCGGAGAAGTACGAAAGC
>CAZYYL010000087.1:0-5158 GCA_964651425.1 uncultured Microbacteriaceae bacterium
CGAGTGGAAGGGGAAGCGCATGGTCTCTCAGCGCGGACTCGACGTTCTTCGAGCAATCGTTCAGGACTACGTTGAGTCGCGTGAACCGGTTGGTTCGAAATCCATCGTCGATCGACACAGCTTCGGTGTCTCGCCGGCCACCATTCGCAACGAAATGGCGCTGCTCGAGGAAGAGAACCTCATCGTGGCACCACACACATCGAGCGGTCGAGTTCCCACTGACAAGGGGTATCGACTCTTTGTTGACCACCTTGCCGAAGCGCGCACGATTTCAACTGCGCAGCGACAGGCAATTGAGAAGTTCCTCGACGAGTCGCACGATTACGATGACCTCCTGCACCGCACTTCCCGCCTTCTCGCGCAACTCACGCGACAGGTTGCCGTCGTTGAATATCCGTCACTGGGCGCCGCCAAGGTTAAGCGCATCGAAATCGTGAACGTCAGTAATGACCGGCTGTTGTGCATCCTGATTGCAGATAACGGACGAATTGATCAGCGACTCATTGAATGCGGTCGGGATGTTCCCGAAGGTGACGTCAACGAGCTCACATTGCGGGCGAACGGATACGCCGCCGGACGATCCCTATCCGAAGCGCAATCCTCACTCGCGGATTTCGAGTCACAGTTCCCTCCCACGATGAGCGCAGTTGCGGGAGCGTTGAAAACCGCCATTGCGGACCTCGTCGCAGCCAATCGCACCCAGAAGCTCGCCGTCTCTGGCGCAGCCAACCTCGTTCGCACCGAAGAGGACTTCTCGGGCAATCTCTATCCGGTACTCGACGCAATTGAAGAGCAAGTCGTCTTGCTCAAGCTCATGTGCGAACTGGCCGATGACGCCGACGAAATCGCCGTTTCCATCGGAAGCGAAAACGCGGACAGTGGTCTGCGCGCTGCAAGTCTCATGGCGGGGTCATACTCGTCGGGGGCCGAGACAGCGATGGTGGGCATCCTTGGACCAACACGCATGGATTATTCGGCGAACATGGCGGCTGTTCGTGCGGTGTCCCGCTACCTTTCGAAGCTTCTTCACCCCTAGCCGTACTGACACAACCTGGAGCACATTTACGTGGCTGACCACTATGAGGTTCTCGGCGTTGCGCGCGATGCCGACGCAGAGGCGATTAAGAAGGCGTACCGCAAACTTGCGCGCGAACTTCACCCTGACGTCAACCCCGATCCTCGGGCCCAAGAGAAATTCAAGCTCGTCACGCATGCGTACGAGGTTCTCTCGGACCCCGGTCAACGTCAGCAATACGACATGGGTCCTCAGGCCGGTTTCCAGGGCGGCTTCGGTGACTTTAGTGACATCTTCTCCAGCTTTTTCGGCGGACAGGGTGGCGGCAGTGGGCGAGCACCGCGGTCGCGTCGTGAACGTGGTCAGGATGCGCTCATCCGTCTCGATGTGTCGTTAGCCGACGTCATCTTCGGTGTGTCACAGGAGATCGAAATCGACACGGCCGTGTCGTGCGAAACGTGCACCGGCAGTGGCGCGCAGCCCGGCACCGAGCCGGTTCGCTGCGACATTTGTGGAGGCTCCGGTCACATTCAACGCACGGTGCGGTCGCTCATTGGCAACGTTGTGACGAGTGCCCCGTGCGGGTCGTGCCGCGGGTTCGGCACAACTATTCCTCACCCCTGTTCGGCCTGTGCGGGTCAGGGCCGTGTTCGAGCTCGCCGCGCGGTTCCGGTGGATGTTCCCGCAGGCGTCGACACGGGCGTACGCCTGCACCTTCCCGGTCAAGGTGAGGCGGGCCCCGGCGGCGGCCCCAACGGTGACTTGTATATCGAGATTCGAGTTGAGCACGACGACGTATTCAATCGAGCGCAGGACGACTTGCTCTGCACCCTTGAGATCTCGATGGTCGACGCGATTCTCGGCACCACGGTCACGTTCCCGGCACTCGACGGCGACGTATCTCTTGAGATCAAGCCGGGTGTGCAGAGTTCCGACGTGCTCACGATTAAGGATCGAGGCGTCTCGCGGCTCCGTGGGTCGGGCCGAGGTGACTTGAAGGTGGGCATCCACGTTCTGACGCCGACGAAACTGTCGTCGAAAGAGAAGGATGCACTGTCGGCGTTTGCCAAGGTGCACAAGTCGCCCGAACCGAAGATCGCCTCGTTCCAGCAGGGCATCTTCGCCAAGCTTCGTGACCGATTCTTCTAACTGGCGATGGCTCACCTTTATCTCGATGAGTCGCTCGACGCGACTGCGGGCACTGTGTCGATTGGCGCATCCATCGAACTCACCGGTGCTGAGGCGAGGCACGCTGTCAGTGTGAGTCGCTTGCGGGCCGGCGAAACCGTGAAGCTCGGCAATGGTCGGGGACTCATGCTCACCGTGACGGCAACGAGTGTGGACAAAGACCGCGTAACTTTCGTCGTCGATGAGATGACCGAGGTGCCGGCACCGGCATGTCGTGTCGTTCTCGTACAGGCCCTCACAAAGGGCGATCGCGACGAGCGAGCAATCGAGGCGGCAACCGAGCTCGGCGTCGACGCCATTGTTCCGTGGGGAGCCGACCGATCGATTTCGGTGTGGAGTGGCGCGAAGGTCGAACGAGGTGTGGAGCGGTGGAGCACGATTGTGCGCGAGGCGGCCAAGCAGTGCATTCGCACGTGGGTGCCGACCGTCATGGCTCATGCAACCACGGCGCAGGTCTGTGCGAATTTTTCGGAGGCGCTACTCATCATCCTCGACCCGACAGGGTCGCTCATGACCGAGTCGCAGTGGCGAGCTCAAGTGGGCGATGCGGCTGCGCAGGGCCGCGACATTGTCATCGTTGTGGGACCGGAAGGTGGCATCGCCCCGAATGAACTCGAGCGTTTCGGCGCGGTTGGCGCGATTCGTGTGCGGCTCGGTAACAACATCCTTCGTTCCAGCACCGCGGGTCCTGCGTTCCTTGCGGCGATCAATGGCACGCTCGGCCGTTGGTAGCGTTGCGCGCCAATGTTTCACGCGCGCGCCGCGCCAATCGCGTGAGCGAGAGACGCGCCTACGATAGAGACATGTCTGTGACCGAACCGTCGATCTTCACGCGAATCATCAACCGGGAAATTCCGGCCGATGTCGTGTTCGAAAACGACCAACTCATCGCAATTCGTGACATCAACCCGCAGGCCCCGGTGCACCTTCTGGTCATTCCTAAGACTGAGGCATATCGCAATGTCGCCGAACTCGCAGCCGGCGACCCCGCGTTGCTCGCCGACATGGTTGCCGTTGCGCACGACCTTGCATTCGAACACGCAAATGGTGAGTTCCGTTTGGTCTTCAACAGTGGAGAATCTGCGGGACAGACTGTTTTTCATGTGCACGCGCACATGCTCGCAGGCGGACTCGAGGAGGGCTCGCTTGCCTGAGTCATCGAGCGACATCGCCGTCATCGAAATTGACGGCATCGAGATGGTCCGTCTTCTCGGCCCCCAAGATCGCCTCCTCACGCGAATGGAGCGTGAATTCCCACTCGTCGACGTGATGGTTCGCGGCAATGCAATTCACTTGATGGCGCCTGACAACGAAGACGGCCAGCGCCAAGCGGGGGATGCCAAGCGCTTGCTGCTCGAGCTTGTCGACCTTGTTCGTGGCGGAGTGAATCTTGAGGCCAGCGATATGTCCAACGGTGGCCTCATCGGCGAGGCAATTCTCTCGTCCCGCGGCAAAATGATTCGCCCGAAGACTCCTGGCCAGAGTGCCTACGTCAACGCCATTTCGGAAAACACGATCGTGTTCGGCATCGGACCGGCGGGAACCGGTAAGACCTATCTCGCGATGGCGAAGGCCGTGCAAGCACTGCAACGCAAAGAGGTAAGTCGGATCATCCTGACGCGTCCGGCTGTCGAAGCGGGCGAGAGACTCGGATTCTTGCCGGGCACACTCACGGACAAGATCGACCCGTACCTGCGACCTTTGTTCGATGCGCTCAACGAAATGCTCGATCCCGAGTTGGTTCCCAAGCTGATGGCTGTCGGCACGATCGAAGTGGCCCCCCTGGCGTACATGCGGGGACGCACGCTCAACGACTCGTTCATTGTTCTCGACGAAGCTCAGAACACGACGCCGGAGCAGATGAAAATGTTTCTCACTCGTCTCGGCTTCAATTCGAAGATGGTGATCACGGGTGACATCACCCAGGTTGACCTGCCCGACGCGTCGAGCGGTCTGCGACTCGTCACTACCGTGCTCGACGACATCGACGACATTCACTTCGCGCGACTGACCTCAGACGACGTCGTTCGCCACTCGCTCGTCGGCCGAATCATCGACGCATACACCGCCTATGACGAGAAGCGTCAAGCCGCCAAAGCGACGCGTTCGCCTATCACCAGCAAGCCGAACACGAGGGGGCGAGCATGAGCATCGAAGTACTGAACGAATGCGGGTTCGAAACGGATGAGGCCGCCTTGCAGCGCTTAGCCACGTTCTGCCTCGACAGTCTGCGGGTGCATCCGGATGCCGATCTCTGTATCACGATGGTCGACGTCACCGCCATGGAGCGTTACCACATCGAGTTCATGGACGAACCGGGACCGACCGACGTGCTGAGTTTTCCGATGGATGAGCTTCGTCCGGGTAACGATGACCAGGTCACACCGGCGGGATTGCTCGGCGACATCGTGTTGTGCCCGGACGTCGCCGAAGAACAGGCGAAGACCGCAGGGCACTCGGTAGCGGATGAACTGCTCCTTCTCACCACGCATGGCATCTTGCACCTGCTCGGCTTTGATCACGCCGAGCCCGACGAAGAGCGCGAGATGTTCGCGCTCCAGCGTGACTTGCTCGTCGGTTTCGCCGTGTCAGAGCGCAAGCGAAAGTCGTAATGCCGGTCGTTCTTTCTGTCGTCATCGCCGTCGCGCTCATTGCGCTCGGTGGCTTTCTCGCCGCTACCGAATCAGCCCTCGGTGTTCTTTCGAGCGATGACATTCGCGAGATGGCCCGTACGCGACGAGCGAAAAACTCGCTGCTTGCGATTGCCGACGATCTGCGCGCTCACCGCAACGTCACCAACTTCATGCGCATCTTCGCCGAGACAACAGCGGCCGTGCTCATCACAATCACCATCGCGGCGTCGGGACTTCCGTTATGGGCTGCGCTTCTCATCGCTGTGTTGATTATGACCGTGGCGTCGTTCGTGCTTGCAGGATCAAGCCCGCGCAGTGTGGG
>CAZYYL010000088.1:0-5143 GCA_964651425.1 uncultured Microbacteriaceae bacterium
TCGCCATTTCGGTGAGCCTTTCATTGCTTAGAGGGGTATTGCTTGCTGACAGTTTAGAGAGGGCGCGCCACACAATTCCTGAGAGACAGGTCAAAGTGGTCGCGCAATAAGGTGAAAGCGTGACAAAGCTTCCACTCGTGATTGCGCACCGCGGTGCGTGCGGCTACCGACCCGAGCACTCGCGTGCAGCGTACGAGCTGGCGTTCGAGCAGGGCTGTGACATGGTCGAGCCCGACGTGGTGGCGACGCGCGACGGGGTGTTGGTCATCCGTCATGACAATGAAATCTCGGGCACGACGAACGTGGCTGATATCGAGGAGTTTGCCGATCGGCGCACAATGAAGATCGTCGACAACGAGCCACTTGACGGTTGGTTCGTCGAAGATTTCACATGGGATGAACTGCGCACGCTGCGCTGCCGTGAACGACTTGCCGAGGCTCGCCCCGACAGTGCTGCGTTCGACGGGCAATTCGAGATTTTGCGCCTGACCGACCTACTGCGACTCATCGACGAGAAGTCGCCGAGCACACGGGTGTGCATCGAGATAAAGCACGCCACCTACTTCGACGACGAAGACCTGCGCCTCGACGAATTACTCGCCCGCGACCTGACCGAGGTCGGCTGGGCGCACGACGACGACCGACTCGTTATCGAAAGTTTTGAGAAGACGATTCTGGTGCGGATGCGCGACGCGCGACTCGGCGCCCACCACGTCTACCTGCTCGAGCACGGCGCAACGGCATTCGACGAACTCGGGTGGGCGGCTGCCGAAGGTGTGCCCGCGTTGACCTATGGTGACGAGTTGTCCGAGGCCGGACTCGAAGCCTTCATGGGACGCATGAGTGGAATCAGCGTCGACGCGAGGTACCTCATTGATCCGCGCACGGGGGACATCTCGCGGGGCATCCAGTTGGTGCGGCGCGCCCACGCGCTCGGGCTGCAGGTGTACACGTGGACACTTCGGCTGGAGAACCAGTTCTTGCCGCTGCCGTTTCGCCTCGGCGACGACCCCAACGCGCGCGGTGACTACGTGACGGCCTGGCGCGGGGTGATGCAGACCGGTGTCGACGCCGTGTTCACAGACTTTCCTGACCTCGCCATCGAGGTGCGCGACAGTTTGTAGGCGCATTACGTGACGCGCGGTCGCCGAGCCGGCCCGTCGGTGGTCGCTCGTTAGACTGCCTAGGTTATGACGGACCTCGCACACACCGACCCACTTCTCGATGGGATGAACCCGCAGCAAGCGGAGGCAGTGCAATATCGGGGACCGGCACTCTTGATTGTCGCCGGTGCGGGTTCGGGAAAAACCCGGGTGTTGACTCACCGCATCGCGAGTTTGATTCGCAGTCGCGAGGCGTGGCCGAGCCAGATTCTTGCCATCACCTTCACGAATAAGGCTGCAGCCGAGATGCGCGAGCGTGCCGAGCACTTGCTGGGCGCGGCCACAGAGGGGATGTGGATATCGACGTTCCACTCGTCGTGTGTGCGCATCCTTCGCCGTGAAGCAGAGAATTTCGGGTTCACCAAGTCATTCACGATTTACGACTCACACGACTCGCGCACGCTGATCAAGCGGATCATCAAAGACAACGATGGCGAAACGTACGGTCTCACCGTCTCGGGTGTGGCCGGCAAGATCTCGCGCCTCAAGAATGAACTCGCCGACGTCGAGTCGTACGCGCGGTCGGTGAATCCGGAGGACCAAAACGAGGCCGCGTTCTTGGCCGTGTTCCGCGAGTACACGCGTGCGTTGCGCGCGGCAAACGCGTTTGACTTCGACGACCTCATCGGGCAGACGGTCTTCTTGTTCCGTGCGTTCCCCCACGTTGCGGATGTGTATCGCAAGAAGTTCCGCCACATCCTCGTCGACGAGTATCAGGACACGAACCACGCGCAGTACGCGCTCATTCACGAGCTCACACGCGAGACGCATGACGGCGAGCCCGGCGCATCCCTCACCGTAGTTGGTGACTCGGACCAGTCGATCTACGCGTTCCGCGGTGCCGACATTCGCAACATCGCTGAGTTCGAACGCGACTTCACCGGTGCACACGTCGTCATGCTCGAACAGAACTACCGCTCGTCGCAGAACATTCTCAACGCGGCGAATGCCGTCATCGGCAACAACTTCAACCGTCAAGACAAGAAGCTCTGGACCGACACGGGCGACGGCGACAAGATTGTCGGCTTCACCGGATACTCGGCGCACGACGAAGCGCAGTTCGTCGCCGACGAGATCAGCGCGCTGCACACCCGCGGAATGGCCTATGGCAATATCGCGGTCTTCTACCGAACGAACTCGCAGACGCGTGCGTTGGAAGAAATCTTTATCCGCTCGGCCCTCCCGTACCGGATTCTCGGCGGCACCAAGTTCTACGAGCGCGCCGAAATCAAAGACGTCATGGGCTACCTCGTCACCGTCGCAAACCCCGCCGACTCGCTGGCCGTGCGTCGAATCCTGAACGCACCGAAACGCGGCATTGGTCCCGCTACCGAAGCTCAACTTCAAGCGTTTGCCGACCAGAACAACATCACCCTGCGCGAGGCTCTACGTCACGCTGATGAGTTGGGGCTTGGACCCAAGGTCAGCGGGGCGATTCGACTGCTGGATGCGCAACTCACCGAAGCCGAAGCACTCGCTGCCCAGGGGGGAGTGGGCGAGCTGCTCACGTACATTCTCGAACAAACGGGATACGTCGTCGCGCTGCGCGCGACCCGAGACGCACAAGATGAAGCCCGCGCCGAAAACGTCGAGGAACTCCTCGCCGTAACCAAGGAATTCGACAAGAACAACCCCGAGGGAAACCTCGTCGACTTTCTCACCGAGGTGTCGCTCGTTGCCGCCGCCGACGAGCTCGATGACTCGAGCGGATCGGTCAGCCTGATGACCCTGCACACCGCGAAGGGCCTCGAGTACGACGCCGTATTCATCACGGGAATCGAAGAAGAGCTCCTCCCGCACCGCATGGCCGCGATGGAGCCCGGCGGTGAAGCCGAAGAGCGACGCCTCTTTTATGTCGGCATCACGCGCGCCAAGAAGAACCTCTACCTGTCGCTCGCGATGCAGCGTGCGCTTTTCGGTCAGGCGAACATGGCCATGCCGAGCCGCTACCTGCAAGAGATCCCCGCCGACCTCATCGAGTGGCGCGAATCGCAGTCAGGCATTGGCGGCGGCCGAGCCATCGGCGGGTCAGGTTACGGCGCCGGGGGTTATGGTTCGAACGGATACGGTTCCGGAGGCTACGGCGGCGGAAACCGGTCATCCAGCGCAGGTTGGCGCGAGCCCGACGCACTCCCCGAGCGCCCCAAAACCGAGTGGGCGAACCGCGTCACAAACAAAATGCGAGACAACGGGGATCTCGAACTCGCCGCGGGCGACCGCATCCGTCACGCCGACTTCGGTGACGGACGGGTCAATGAGATCACCGGTGAAGGCGCTAAGCGTGTGGCGCACTGCACCTTCGACCGAGCGGGCAACAAGAAGTTACTCATCAAGGTCGCACCGATAGAAAAGATCTAGTGCGACGGCAAGTTATGGCGTCGCGTTAGGAATTGAGCGGTTCAACCTGGCGGTTAAGCCGCCACATGGAAGATCGTGCCGATTCCATACGTCACGGCCAGAGCAATAGCGCCACCAATCACAACGCGAGCAATCGAACGCGGCATCGGGCTTCCACCGATGTAGGCACCCACGCCACCGGTGATGGCAAGCATCACGAGCACAGAGATGAACGTGGCCGGGATGCGCCATTCGACGGGCGAGCACAGTACGGTGACGATCGGCAAAATCGATCCGACGAGGAACGACAGGGCCGACGAAAGGGCGGCGTGCCACGGGTTCGTCAGGTGCTCTTCTGAGATGTGCAGTTCGGCCTCGAGGTGAGCCTTGAGTGCATCGTGCTCGGTGAGTTCCGTCGCGACGGCGCGGGCCGTCTTCGCCGACAGACCCTTCTCTTCATAGATGGTGACGAGTTCTTCGAATTCTTCGTCGGGC
Source organism: uncultured Microbacteriaceae bacterium (assembly GCA_964651425.1). Taxonomy (GTDB): domain Bacteria; phylum Actinomycetota; class Actinomycetes; order Actinomycetales; family Microbacteriaceae; genus RFQD01. Next base: position 3,996 of record CAZYYL010000088.1, read on the forward strand.
GTCTCGGCGAGTTCACGACGCTCGAGGTTGATGAGTGCCTGCTCGCTATCGCGCTGGCTGCTGACCGACACATATTCACCCAGCGCCATGGATGCCGCACCAGCGACAACCGACGCACTTCCGGCAATCAGAATCGCGGCACTGTCGGTCGTGGCAGCGGCCACACCGACGAGCAGAGCGGCGACCGAGACAATGCCGTCGTTGGCACCGAGTACGCCGGCGCGCAGCCAATTGAGCTTCGCTGCGAAGGCGCGGTTGTGTGGTTCGAATTCTTTGTTAGCCATAACCAACAGCCAACCACACCCCAGCGCAAACAGACTAAAGTCGAACCAGTAACTATCTCGATATCAAGATACTTTCGTGAGGAACCTCAGTGGATTTATTCGAATACCAAGCCCGCGATGTCTTTGAGAAGTACGGCGTTCCCGTGCTTGCCGGCATCATTGCTGACACTCCCGCTGAGGCTCGTGCCGCAGCCGAAAAGCTTGGTGGCGTTGTCGTCGTCAAGGCGCAGGTCAAGATCGGTGGCCGCGGTAAAGCCGGTGGCGTCAAGGTAGCGAAGACCCCCGACGAAGCCGAAGAAGCTGCGAAGGCCATCCTCGGTCTCGACATCAAGGGCCACGTCGTCAAGCGCGTGATGGTGGCCGCCGGCGCACGCATCGCTCAGGAGTTCTACTTCTCGGTGCTGCTCGACCGTGCAAACCGTTCGTACCTCTCGCTCACGAGCTTCGAGGGCGGCATGGAGATCGAAATTCTCGCTGTCGAAAAACCCGAGGCTCTGGCGCGCATTGAGGTCAACCCAGCGGATGGTCTCTCACTCGCTAAGGCAAAAGAAATCGCCGTGGCGGCAAAGTTCCCGGCCGCCTTGGTCGACAAGGTTGCTCCCGTATTCGTCAAGCTCTACGAGGTTTACACCGGCGAAGACGCCACCCTCGTTGAGGTGAACCCGCTCGTGCTCACCGAAGAGGGCGACATCATCGCGCTCGACGGCAAGGTCTCACTCGACGAGAACGCCGCGTTCCGTCACCCCGAGCACGAAGCACTCGAAGACAAGGCTGCGGCCGACCCGCTCGAGGCGAAGGCCAAGGCAATGGACCTCAACTACGTCAAGCTCGACGGCGAGGTCGGCATCATCGGTAACGGTGCCG
>CAZYYL010000089.1:0-1623 GCA_964651425.1 uncultured Microbacteriaceae bacterium
CAGCCGTCTTCGACTTCGGGGGTTCGAATCCCTCACTCGCCACCAACAAAAATCACGCCCCATTCCGGGGCGTTTTTTGTTGGTGTCTCTTTATGTGTGGGATTCGGGAGGCTGCAGCATCCGGTGAATGCTGCAGGGGAGCAGGATTGCCGACGGCTCCCTCACTCGCCACCGCGCACTACGCGGATTGCGCCGTTTGCCGCAAGAGCGCGAGAAACGCATCGCTCGCGGGCGACTGGCGCGCCGCATCCCGTCGCACCGTAAAGATCGTGCGCTCAGGACGATGCTCAAGCCGCACCATGTGTGACTCCGAGGCTCGACCGCGAAGCAGCAGGGTCGGGATGAGCGCAACCGCGTTTCCCGTCTCGACGAGCTGAATGTGCGCCTGCAGGTCGGCGGTCTCAAATCGAACGTCCGGCTCGAAGCCCGCGGTGCGGCACGTGAGCTCGGCGAAGTGGCGCGAGGCAGTTCCCGGGGGTTCCATCACCCAGGGCAGTGCGGCGGCGTCGGCCAACCGCCCGATAGATGACGCGGGCGGCGTCGCGAGCTGGATCTCATCCTTGAGCAAGTCGTCGCGATGCAAACCTGGTTGGGTCGGCGTCGAGTGCGCCGGATATTCCTCGGCGATGACGATGTCGAATTCGCGTGACCACGCACCTCGCACCGCCTCAGCTGGTTCTTTCTGCACGACCTCGACACGAACATCCGGATGCGTAGCTGACATTTCGCGCAACGTTGTCGGCATGAGAGCAAGCGCGGCCGACTGAAACACGGCAACGCGGACCGTGCCGCTCACCGTTTCGTGAAAAGAGAGCAGTTCGGTTTCGGTTCGCTCGAGGATGTCCGCCAGCTCGGCCGCCGATTCGACGAGCAACAGGGCTTGTGGTGTGAGCTGCACGCCTCGACCAACCCGACGAATCAACGGCTGCTTCACCTCGCGTTCGAGTTGCGCGATCTGTTGCGAAATCGCCGAGGAGCTGAAGTTCAACGCCTCGGCCACGGCCGCCATCGATCCGCGCATATGCAGTTCGCGCAGGATGAGCAGACGGTTCACGTCGAGCATGCGAATCCTTAAGTCAGGCTGAAGATTATTAGCAACTTATCATCGCTTTTACTTCGCGGTGAGGTTTGCCATTCTCGAGCCATGGCTCAGAACACACGCACATCCACCGCTCGCCCGTCGGCCGATTCAATCGACCCCAAGCTGCAAGACGAGGCCGTCGCCCTCGTTCGCACCTGGCTGCGCGAAGCGGAAACGATCAAAGTGGATGCGTCGGGAGCACGACTTGCCGGCGTGCTGAAAGACCCGTCCGGCCTCGCCTTTACGGTCGGGTTCGTCGACGGAGTGGTTCGCCCTGAAGACCTCAACGTCGCCGCGAAGAAGTTGCGCCAGATTGCACCGCAGGTGCCGGGCTTCCTGCCCGCACCGATGCGTGGCGCGGTGCACCTCGGTGGCGCGTTCGCACCGATTGTGCCCGGCGTTGTTGTTCCCATCGCCCGTCGCGTGCTGCGCAACATGGTCGGCCACCTCATCATCGACGCGACCGACGCAAAGCTCGGGCCCGCGATCGCGAAAATCAAGAGCGAGGGCATCCGCCTCAATATGAACCTTCTCGGCGAGGC
>CAZYYL010000089.1:1723-5132 GCA_964651425.1 uncultured Microbacteriaceae bacterium
GACCTCACGATCGCGGTCTTCACGCGCATCCTCGACAAGCCCGAATTTGCACAGCTCGAGGCGGGCATCGTGCTGCAGGCATATTTGCCGGATGCGCTGAGCGCCATGATCCGCTTGCAAGAATGGAGCGCCGCACGCCGGGCACGCGGAGGTGCGGGAATCAAGGTGCGCCTCGTGAAGGGGGCAAACCTCCCGATGGAACAGGTCGAGGCGAGCATCCATGGTTGGCCACTCGCCACCTGGCACACCAAGCTCGAGTCCGACATCAACTACAAGCGCGTGGTTGATTACGCGCTGCACCCCGACCGCATCACGAACATCCGCCTTGGTATCGCCGGGCACAACCTGTTTGATGTCGCGTACTCGTGGTTGCTCGCGTGCAAGCGCGGTGTGCGCGACGGCATCGAATACGAAATGCTCCTCGGCATGGCCCAGGGTCAGGCGGCGGCCGTACGCAACACTGTGGGCTCGCTGCTTCTCTATACGCCGGTCGTCTCGCCCGCCGAGTTCGACGTCGCCATTGCGTACCTGATTCGCCGTCTCGAGGAGGGCGCATCCAGCGACAACTTCATGTCGGCCGTGTTCGAACTCGACAAGAATGAGCAACTCTTCACGCGCGAGCGCGAACGTTTCGTCGCATCAGTGAAGGGTCTCGATGGACTCGTGCCACCGACCCACAAGGTGGCCGACCGATTCGCCGCCGTGCCCAAGCCCGCTTTCGGCAAGTTCGAGAACACACCCGACACCGACCCGTCGGTTGCCGCGAACCGCGACTGGGCGAACGAAATTCTCGCCCGCGTGCCCAAGTCCCGTCTCGGTGACGATCTCGTGAAGGCCGCACAGGTCGGCACCGAGGCCGAGCTCGCCAAGCGCGTTGCCACCGCAAAGAAGGCCGCAGCCAAATGGGCATCCATGGGCGGGGATGCTCGCGCCAAGATCCTGCACAAAGCGGGCGAGCTCCTCGAAGCTCGCCGCGGTGAGTTTCTCGAGGTGGCCGCATCCGAAGCCGGCAAGACGGTCGACCAGCTCGACCCCGAAGTTTCCGAGGCCGTTGACTTCGCTCACTACTATGCCGAGCGCGCACGCGAGCTCGACAGTGTTGACGGTGCGACTTTCGTGCCTGCCCAGGTGACGGTAATCACACCGCCGTGGAACTTTCCCGTCGCGATTCCCGCGGGTGGAGTCATCGCCGCGCTCGCCGCGGGTTCGGCCGTTGTGTTCAAGCCCGCGACGCTCACCGCTCGTTGCGGCGCGCTTGTTGCGGAAACCCTGTGGCAAGCGGGCGTTCCGCGTGAGGTGCTGCAGCTCGTGCAGACGCCGAACCGGGCCGTCGCATCCGCTCTCATTGCTCACAAGGACGTGGACCGCGTGATTCTGACGGGCGCCTATGAGACGGCGGAGTTGTTCCGTTCGTTGCGTCACGACCTGCCGTTGCTCGCCGAGACGAGCGGCAAGAACGCGATCATTGTGACTCCGTCGGCTGACCTCGACCTGGCAGTCAAAGACGTTGTCTCTTCGGCATTCGGTCACGCCGGGCAGAAGTGTTCGGCCGCCTCGCTCGTCGTGCTCGTCGGGTCGGTTGCCCGCTCGCGTCGATTCATCACGCAGCTTCGCGACGCGGTGTCGTCTCTCACTGTCGGATACCCGCACGACCCGAGCACGCAGATGGGTCCGATCATCGAGCCGGCGAAGGGCAAGCTGCTCCTCGGACTGACGACTCTCGAACCCGGTCAGAAGTGGGAACTCGAGCCGCGCAAGCTCGACGACAGCGGCCGGCTGTGGTCGCCGGGAGTTCGCTCGGGCGTCAAGCGTGGCTCTGAATTCCACCTCACCGAGTACTTCGGCCCGATTCTCGGAATCATGACCGCCCGCACTCTCACCGAGGCCATCGACATCGTGAATGATGTCGACTACGGCCTCACCTCGGGGCTCCACGCACTCGACCCGCGCGAGATCGACCAGTGGCTCACCACGATTCAGGCGGGCAATCTGTACGTGAACCGAGGCATTACGGGCGCCATCGTGCAGCGCCAGCCCTTCGGCGGCTGGAAGAAGTCGGTCGTCGGACCGGGCACCAAAGCGGGTGGCCCGAACTACCTGCTCGGTCTCGGCAGCTGGCAGTCGGCGAAAGCGAATACCGGCCGTGATGTGAGCGATGGCCGCGTCACACACCTCGTTGCGGCTGCGACCACCGAACTGACAAAGCCCGAAGCGGATGCGCTCGCGCGCGCCACCCGCAGCGACGCCGCGGCCCTGCACGACGTGTTCGGCGCGAGTAACGACGTGTCGAACCTGTCTGCCGAGCGCAACGTGTTCCGCTACTTGCCCTATGAGCGCGAGGTACTCGTGCGTCTGGGCGAGTCGGGTCGCGCGGCCGATCTCGTGCGCGTGGTTGCCGCGGCGACCGTGGCCGGAGCGCGCGTGCGTGTGTCGAGTGCAATCCCGCTCACGCCGGCAATCGCGAGCGCGGTTGCCTCGGTGGTGTCAGGCGTGGAAGTTGAGGACAGCGACGGCTGGGTCGCTCGGGTTCAAGCGTATGGCGCGGGGCGCATCCGCCTTATCGGCGATACCGCATCTTCCGTGACTTCGGTGACGAACGGGCGACCGGATCTCGCCGTGTATGACAACCCGGTGACGGAATCGGGTCGTATCGAGGTTCTGCCGTTCGTCAAAGAACAAGCGGTCTCAATTACGGCCCATCGTTTCGGTACGCCGAATCACCTGACAGACGAATTAATTTAGTTGCACGTAGTTGAAGTCATCTCTGTTGACCAATAATATAGAAAGGTAGTTTGTCTACTCACAGCACTTGCATCGTATATTGAAGAGGAATCCCCAGAGTGAAAAAGAAAATTTTTGGCATGGCCCTTCTGGCCAGCCTTGTGGTTGCGCTGTTCCCAGCCGTAGCCGCACCCGCCCAGGCAACGGGCACCTACAACTTCTTGATGTTCTCGAAAGACGGCATCACTGACCCGAACCCGAACCAAGAGGACCTCACGATGAAGGCCGCTCTTGAAGAGATCGGAACCGTCACGCTATTCGACGGTGGCGACGGAACCGCGGCAGCGTGGACCACTGCGTTGACGGGAATGGATGCCGTCGTCTTCCCCGAGGGCGATGTCTACGGCGACGGAGTCGCAATGCTTCCCGAAGCTGCCGCCGCGGTCAAGGACTGGATCTCGGCCGGTGGCCGTGCGATTGGTACCGGTTCGTACACGCACCAGGACTTCATTGACTACCTCACCGGCATCACCCGTGCGAGCTGGTGCGACGACAACGTCGGTGGAAGTGGAGTCTGGGACCTTAAGGTCACCTCAGACACACTTCCGGCCACGATTCCGGACGGAAACTACACCGGCGGTATCTGCAACTGGAACCTCTGGACGGCTGACGAAAAGGTCGGCGCGAC
>CAZYYL010000090.1:0-5122 GCA_964651425.1 uncultured Microbacteriaceae bacterium
TTGTGAGAGAACCAGAAATCTTCTGAGTTATGTCCGACGCAGATCGTCCACCATTGGGCAGTCGAATGTGTTGCGGGCGGTCAGCCCAACACGGTTGAGATACTCAATGACGATTCCGTAGGACCGCATCAAACTCGCCTCTGTGTAGGGCACTCCAATCGTGGCACAGTATTCGCGAACAATCTGACGTGTTTGCGCCAAATGTGGACGAGGCATGCTCGGGAAAAGGTGGTGCTCAATCTGGTAGTTCAGCCCGCCAAACAACCACGTTGCCCACCAGCCACCGCGAATGTTGCGCGAGGTTAGCACCTGCTTGCGCAGGAAGTCGAGTTGCGTTCCTTCGGGGATGATCGGCATGCCCTTGTGGTTGGGTGCGAAAGAGGCACCCATGTAGAGGCCGAAGACCGCGAGCTGCACGCCGAGGAAGGCGAAGGCCATCCCGACCGGCAAGAACCAGAACAACACGGCAACCATCGCGATCACGCGCGTGAGAATCATCGCGAGCTCAACCCAGCGTCCTTTGATGGACTTGTCCGTGACAAGAGTGCGAATCGAAATGTAATGAAGGTTGATGCCTTCGAGCAGAAGCAGCGGGAAGAACAACCAGCCCTGGCGCTGCACGATCCAGGCCTTGAACCCGGTCTGCACCTCAGCCGACTCGGGCGTGAATGCGATGGTGTCGTACTCGATGTCGGGGTCGGCGCCAACCTGGTTCGGGTTCTTGTGGTGGCGCGTGTGCTTGGTCATCCACCAGCTGTAGCTCATGCCGACAACGAGCGTGGCGACGATCTTGCCCATGCGGTCGTTACGACGGCCGGACGTGAACACCTGGCGGTGCGACGCCTCGTGCGCGAGAAAGGCGAACTGCGTGAAAAGCACCCCGAGTGCACCCGCGATAAGCAGCTGGAACCACGATTCGCCGAGTAAGAACATGCCGGCAAACGTTGCGACCAGCCCGACGGCCAGAACAACCATGACGGAGATGTAAAACGCACGCGATCGGTTGAGGAGTCCGCGAGCACGGATGCGTCGCGAAAGTTCCGCGTATGCGTTGTGTGACTGTTCGAAGTCAGAAGACCGGGGCTGTGTCGGTCGAAAGGCCAATGCGGCCGTGCCGGTGGAGGTAATGAGAATCCTTCGGTGCGCTCAACGTTCAGAAAGATGAACTGCGCGAAGGGCAATCCGCCGAGGTGTTCAAAGACTATCGGTCATATTCTGACCGCGGGCTGGCAATCGTTACTTCGGCTTCGTGCCGAGCAAACGAGCGATGTCGCCAAAAACTTCCATGGCTCCAACGTCGCCCACGTCGTCGAACAACACCTCGCCAGTCTTTGACGTGTGCGTGACGTGGATGCGCGCATCCAGTGTCTCTTCGACCCGTTGGTGTGGGTCGACGCGCAACGGAGCGTGCAGCAGTCCACCCCGCGTTCGAGCCGCCCGAATCGTGATTGTGCCGTCGCGCCCAGTAACCGACCATGAAACGTGATCGTCATCAATCACGAGTTGCTTCTCGCGAGCGCGCGTGTATGTCGCCCATTTGTAGAGGCGACCACCATGTCGCAGGCCAATCAAGAATCCGCGGAACTGCGAGCGGAGCCACGGGATGATCGCGACGGATCCGATGAACGACGCATCCAGGTCGCTCGCGAAGTGATTGGAGTGCAACCACACATATCCGGCTGGGAACGACCGACCCCAGTCTTTCTCGATGTAGCCACGCCCGGCCTTAAAGTTGACGGGCTCTCCCTCGACGTCGAGGCGACCCGAAAGTCCGTGACCGAACGAGACGATGCCGTGGTAGCACTCCATGAACGGCATGAGCCCGTACCAGCCCATGATTCCGGGGGCCGCCAGAGTCACCGGCCACGGCTGCATCGGGCTTGTGTATGTCAGCGAGCCGGAAAGCTGGGGCAGGTCGAGAGTAACTCCGCGAGACGAGAAATGATTGTTTCCGATGCGCACCGAAAACTGCGTGGTGGATGCCTCGAATTCGTCGAGAGGGAAGGCGTGAAACCACGACCGGCCCGTCGACCCATCGAGCACTTGAATGAATGCCTCATTGCGCTCGCCGTGTTCGCCGGCGACGCCACGGAAGACTCCCGGGATGACCGCCCAACGTTGCGCGTGACTTGCGTCGACTACCTTGACGTACCACCCCTCGAAGAAGGGGGAATTGGCATCACGACCGTGGAAGGCCTCGGGGTGGAGCACGCTCATGTCGTCACCCTAGTTGAGGGATGTTTCCCGCGGGAGAAATCTTGAAACACCGACGTAACTCGTAAACCGGCAGAATAGGCGCATGGCAACTCTGTTCGACGGTTATGGCGATCGTGCCGCGTCGAAAAGCCTGAAGCCGGGCGTCGACCCGGCGTTTGACGAGATGTTCGGCGACCTCGCCAAGACGGGCTCACCGCGTCAGCCCTACGCAGAGATTCACCGCGCGTTGGCGCAGATGACGCAAGAAGAGTTACGTGGCCGAACGGATGCACTCGCCGAGTCATATCTCGCACAGGGAGTCACGTTCGACTTCGCCGGTGAAGAGCGACCCTTCCCGCTGGACCCCGTTCCGCGCGTGATTGAACAGGACGACTGGACCAACGTCGAGAAGGGCGTTCAGCAGCGCGTGCGTGCGCTCGAGAGATTCCTCGCTGACGTCTACGGCCCGCAGTTGGCCGTTGCCGACGGCGTACTTCCGGCAAGCCTGATCAGTACGAGCACACACTTTCACCGCCGTGCCGTGGGGATTGAGAGCGCCAACGGCGTGCGTATCCATGTCGCTGGTATCGACCTGATTCGCGATGAAGCCGGCGCATGGCGAGTGCTCGAAGACAACGTGCGCGTGCCCAGCGGCGTGAGCTACGTCATCTCAAACCGACGGGTGATGGCACAGACACTGCCGGAACTCTTCACTTCGATGAGCGTGCGACCCGTGGGCGATTACCCCTACAAGCTGCTGAACGCGTTGCGCGCATCCGCCCCCGCTGGAATCGAGGACCCGACGGTTGTCGTGCTGACGCCCGGTGTCTACAACTCGGCGTACTTCGAGCACACCCTGTTGGCCCGTTTGATGGGTGTCGAGCTTGTCGAAGGCCGGGACCTGTTCTGCTCAGCCGGTCGAGTGTGGATGCGCACCACAGCTGGCCCGACCCGGGTCGACGTGATCTATCGCCGCGTCGACGACGAGTATCTCGACCCGCTGCAGTTTCGTCCCGACTCGGTCCTCGGATCGCCCGGCATGTTGCTCGCTGCGCGTCTGGGCCACGTCACGATTGCAAACGCGGTCGGCAACGGAGTCGCCGACGACAAGCTCATCTACACCTATGTACCTGACCTCATTCGGTACTACTTGCACGAAGACCCGATTTTGCCGAACGTCGACACCTGGCGCCTTGAGGAGCCGGCCGCCCTCGAAGAAGTACTCGACCGTCTCGACGAGCTCGTCGTGAAGCCGGTCGACGGTTCGGGCGGCAAGGGGCTGGTTGTCGGCCCCGATGCGAACGCTGACGAACTCGCTGAGCTCAAGTCGAAGCTCGTTGCTGACCCACGAGGATGGATTGCGCAACCGGTTGTGCAGCTCGCGACGATTCCGACGATTGTCGACGACGGCATGCGCCCGCGTCACGCTGACTTGCGTCCGTTCGCGGTCAACGATGGCAACGATGTGTACGTCCTACCTGGTGGCCTGACGCGCGTCGCGCTGCCCGAGGGATCGCTCGTCGTGAACTCGAGCCAGGGCGGTGGCTCGAAGGATACGTGGGTCGTTGGCACGCGCGTGAAGAACGCGAAGCAGCCGGTGGATGTTGCCACGCTTGTCGCCGATCAGTCCGCGCTCGCCGCACCCGAAGAAGAAGAACCCGAGCACCTGCAGATGGACTCGCACATGCCCGAGGTGAGCCCCCGTGATTACGACGGGGATGCCCGTACGCGTCAGCAAATCGAACAACAGCAGCAAACAGGCGCCGACGGAATCGAGGGCGCGACATGCTGAGCCGAATCGCTGAGTCGCTGTTCTGGATTGGTCGTTATGTCGAGCGGTCTGACGGCACAGCTCGTATTTTGGATGTCCACCTGCAACTTCTTCTTGAAGACCCGTGGATTGACGAAGACACCGCGTGCCGTTCCTTGCTCTCGGTGATGGGAAGCGATGACGAGAGCGATAAGCCCGTCACGCGTGAAGACGTGATGAATCGGCTCGCAGTCGATCGCGGGCATCCGGCAAGCATCGCGTACGCGATTGCCTCGGCTCGTGAAAACGCTCGTCGTGCCCGCGAGGTTGTTTCTACAGAACTGTGGGAATGCCTCAACACCAACACCGCGCGCATGCCTCGCAAGGTTGCGGGCGACAAGACGCATGAGTTCTTCCGCTGGGTTCGTGAACGCGCAGCCCTCGCCATCGGCATCGTCGACTCGGCGACGAGCCACGACGAGGCGTGGCAGTTCTTCACACTTGGGCGCGCAATCGAACGAGCCGACATGACTGCGCGATTGCTTGCGACGCGGTCGTTGACCGAAGCGAGCGGGCCAAGCTGGACGACCATTCTTCGCTCGTGTGGCGCGTATGAGGCCTACCTTCGCACCTATCGCGGTGTCCCGAGCACGAAGAACGCGGCCGAATTCTTGTTGACCGACCGCTTATTCCCCCGCTCAATTCTCTACAGCGTCACGCGCGCCGAAGAGTGCCTGCGCGAGATTGATCCACGACTTGGCCGCGCCGGCGTCAATGACGCCGCACAACGCCTGCTCGGCCAAATTCGTTCGGAGTTTGAGTACCGCCCGGTTATCGAAATGTTGGATGACCTGCCGGCTCACATGGAAGAAGTGCAGGCCGTCTGCTCGGCTGCGAGCGACGCGATTCGCCAGCGCTACTTTCCAACGAGTGCGGTACCCGTGTGGATCGGAGAGACATCGTGAGTCGACTCCGCATCGTGCACCGCACGGGTTTCACGTACCAACTTCCTGCCCAGGCCAGTTACAACGAGGCCCGGATGCTCCCCGCCCACTCGGGCGACCAGTTCGTGTTGTCGACGAATCTCGACATCAGCCCCGCGGCAATTCAGCATTCGTACATCGACTACTGGGGAACGCGCGTGAGCACGTTCGAAGTGCTGACACCTCACACCGA
>CAZYYL010000091.1:0-5004 GCA_964651425.1 uncultured Microbacteriaceae bacterium
GGCATCGCCATCACCGTTCTCACGCAGATTTGGTGGCTACCTGTCGTTGGCGTTGCCGCAGTTGCTGCGGGTTGGTTCTACACGGGGGGTAAGAAGCCCTATGGATACGCGGGCTTCGGCGAACTGTTCGTATTCATCTTCTTCGGACTCGTCGCCACGATGGGCACTGCGTATGTGCAGCAACACGCATTCACGCTCGAAGCTCTCGTGGCCGGAATCGGCTCGGGATTCCTCGCGTGTGCGGTTCTCATGGTCAACAACATTCGCGACATCGATACCGACCGCGGCGCGGGCAAGAAAACCCTCGCTGTGCGAATCGGCACGACGTGGGCAATCGTCGTGTACATCACGTTCGTCGTACTTGCCTTCGTCGCGTCCACATTGGTCGCGATTCTCTACCCAGTCGCCTGGTACGTGCTCTTCGTGTTGCTCATGCTCGCTCCCGCGTGCCTGATTGTTGCGACGGCGAAAACGGCGCGCGAGTTCATCCTCGTTCTCCGGCTCACGAGCTTGGCTGCAGTTGCCTACGCAGTTCTTCTCGGACTCGCTTTCGTGGTCTAACCCACACCTTTCCCCTACGCAAGGAACACATTGTGAAGACAACACAGCTGCGCCGTTACGACATTCAGCCCGGCGCAATGGACGCCTTTCTCGATTGGTTTCGTGGTCCGTTGATGACGGCTCGAGCCGCTCACGGATTTCTGCCGGTGTCGGCGTACGTCGATGGGCTCGCGAACACCGTCGTGTGGGTGGTCAGCCACGATGGCGACGAGCAGGAATTTCTTGCCGCCGAAAAGGTATACGAAACGTCACCCGAGCGCGCGGTTGCGTTCGAGAGCTACCCCGGCACCATCGCGGCGAAGTACGCCACGATTGTGCAGACGATTGAGGTTTAGTCGCCTCGCTGTTTCGTCAACTTGCCGAGCGCTAGTTCGCAGCGTCGACGGCGTCGTCTTCGATTGACTCGTCGCGCGACTTCGCGCCCTTGTTCGCGCGGGCGGCGGCAAGCTGGTCGGCAACCGCCTGACGGCGACCGCTGAGAAGCAGGTAGGACAGCGCCAACGCCAGAAGCGACGCAATGAGCGCCGAGATCAGTCCGGCGAGAAACATGTCCATGTTCGTGCTGAGCGCCAGGGGAAATAGCACCACAAACGGAATCACAAAGAACAGCACACGCCACACGACATACGCCAACCAGGGGTTGTGTGTCTTCGGTGAGGTCGATACGGAAGCACTGGTCGACTTCGTGGGCTTGGCGCTCGTCATGGTTTCAGTTTAGGCAGACGTGCGCTCGTAGACTCGTGGCATGACTCGCTTCCTCGTGATTGCCACGATCATCGCCGTGGCGCTGATGGTCTTCGCATTCGTTGACGCGGCATATTTCGACCGGATGCGCGTGCGCGGCATCCCGAAAGCCGGCTGGCTCGTCGTCATTCTGTTTGTGCCCATCGCGGGCGCGTTGCTGTGGTTTTTTGTCGGTCGCGGCCCTCGAGGCGGCCGCGATCAATCGGGCGGTCCTCGTCGTGGGCCGATTGCGCCAGATGATGACCCCGAATTCCTGCGAAACCTGAACCCCCGCAAACCTGACGATGAGTCCGGTTCGCAATGACCGTCGCTGAATCGACGCGATTCGCCGCTGAATTGTTCGGTGCGCTCGTCGGACACGGAGTGACCGATGTCGTGGTGTGCCCGGGTTCTCGTTCGCAATCTTTGGCGTTGGCCGCAGCAGCGCTCGCCGAGTCCGGGGCGCTGCGATTGCACGTGCGTATCGATGAGCGCGCGGCGGCGTTTCTCGCCCTTGGTCTCGCGGTCGAGACCGGTGTTCCTGCCCCCGTCATTACGACATCGGGCTCCGCCGTCGCCAACCTACTTCCCGCTGTTGTCGAATCTCACCATGCGGGCGTTCCGTTGATTTTGTTGACGGCGGACCGCCCGGCAAGTGCGCGTGGCACCGGTGCGAACCAGGTCACGATTCAGCCGGGGATGTTCGCCAACTTTGTTGCGTGGGAGGTGGATGTTCCTCCGCCGGGCTCGGAGGGCACGCCGGCTACCGAACTCGCGACGTCTGCATGGAGCCACGCGCGCGACGGCGTTGCGCACGTCAACCTCCAGTTCGTGGAGCCGCTCTCGAGCGACTTCGACGCCGAGTGTGTGAAGGTCTTTGAACGAGCGCGGGACGCGGCGCGCATCCTGCCGTCATCGTCGACCCCTTCGTCAGCGCCACTGGTGGAGCTTCCCGTTGGGCCGCGCACGATTGTGATTGCCGGCGCCGATTCCGGCCACCAGGCTGAGGATGGCGCGTATCTCGGCAATTGGCCGTTGCTCGCGGAAGTGTCGAGCGGTGCCCGTTACGGCAGGAATCTCATTGTCAACTATCGCGCTGCCATCGCGAGCGCCGAACTGGGCGGTCGCGTCGAGCGCGTCGTTGTGTTCGGGCATCCCACGCTGTCACGCGAGGTACCGGCGTTGCTCGGCCGGCCGGGCGTCGAGGTGGTGCGCATCCCGCGCGGGACAGACATCAAGCTGTTTGCCGATGCCAGTGCGACCGCCGGTGCCGATGAAGGCAAAACCGACTGGTTGCGCGAGTGGCAACGCTTCGATCGCGCGGCGACCGAGAAGCGAGTGAGCAGGTTGGCTGCAGTAAGCCCGGCTCTGCGCGCACCGGATGTTGATGCGGCGCGATCGACGGCCCCGGATGACCAACGCGAGTTCCTGCGCGTCGAACTCGAGGCGGTTCGCGCGGAGGTTACTCGCGAGTTGCTCGTCGACGCCGTGTGGCGCGCGACCTGGCCACACGACCGGCTGGTGTTCGGGGCATCCCGTCTTATTCGTGTCGCCGACGCCACGGTCGCGGGTAAGAAGATCCGCGTTCACGCCAACCGAGGGTTGAGCGGCATCGACGGCACTATTTCAACGGGTGTTGGCATCGCGCTCGGCAGCGCCCAAGGTGTCACACGCGTACTGCTCGGTGACATCACCGCTCTCCACGACGTGGGGGGCATGTTCTTTCCGTCCGGCGAAGAACGACCGCGCGTGCAGGTCATCGTTGGCAACGACGGCGGAGGGACCATTTTCGATTCGCTCGAAGTTGCGCAATCGGCAAACCGCGACGCGTTCAATCGCGTGATGTTCACACCCCAAAACACATCGTTCGAAAAACTAGCCGATGCGTACGGCTGGACTTATGTGCGCGTCACGAATGTGGGCGAACTCGAGCGCGCACTGACGGCGACCGCCGACGGCCCGTCACTCGTTGACGTCGTGCTCGCGAGATAACGCGTCGACGATCGGACGAAACTTCATCGTCGTCTCGATGAGTTCGCTGTCGGGGTCGCTTTCGACGACGATTCCCGCGCCGGCGTGGGCTGTCACGCGACGCACACCACTGTCGGGCGCATCCACCTGCATGCAACGCAATGCAACGGCCCATTCGCCGTCGCCGTTGGCGCCAACCCATCCGACGGCACCGGCGTAGCGCCCGCGATCGAAAGGCTCGAGTTCATCGATGAGTGTGAGCGCATTCGGGGTAGGAGTGCCGGCAACGGCTGCAGTCGGATGCAGCGCATCCACCAAATCAAGTGACGACGTGCCGGCGGCAAGTGTGCCCGACACATCGGTCGCGATGTGCCACACGTTCGGCAGTTTGAGTGTGTACGCCTCGCTCGTTCGAAGAGTGTTCGTCAGAGGTCGTAGCGCGTCGACGACAGAACGTACGGCGAAGGCGTGCTCGTCCACATCTTTTGTGCTGGTTGCAAGATTTGCGGCGGCATCGAGGTCGTGCTGTGGATCGCCACCGCGGGCGGCCGTGCCCGCAAGCACGCGCGCATCGACCGTCGTCTCTGCAACAGCCACGAGGGTCTCCGGACTCGCGCCGATGAATCCGTCAATCGCAAAGGTCCAGCAGTCGGGGTAACGCTGCGCCAGATCGATGATCACAGGGCGAAGGTCGGCGTCGGCCGGAATCTCGCCGACGAGCTCACGCGCTAGCACAACCTTGCTCGCCCGGCCTTCCGCAATGCGGGAAACCGCGGTCGCCACCGAGCGGCGATAACCCTCAGCCGAGTGTTGCCCGGCACGCAGAGACGTGGTTGGCGCGGGCGCGAGCTGATCGACGTCAATCAATCGCGACGCCAGGGTTTCGGCCGACTCTGTCAGCTCGGTCTCATCGTCGAATCGAATCGTCGTCAACCATGTCGTGCCGTCGCGGCGACCAATAATCGCGCGGGGAACAATCAGCACGCTCGTCGCCTTCGAGTGGTCGGAAAAAGCGAACGTTCCAAATGCGACCAACCCAGTACCGGTGACGCCGACATCATTGGTGATGGATGCGCGACCCGCGATCTCGCGCCACGCGAAAGCGGCGTCGCGCACGCGGTCTGGCCCACTGAAGATCAATCGGAATAGCTCGCCGTATCCCACGATGCCCGCGCCGCGACGGCGCCACACGAGTGGATTGGTGCGGTCGAGAACTTCGGTCAGCGGTGGAGCCGACGCGAGTGGCATCGTGTGGACCACGAGTGGTCGCGCCGTCTCATCCTTCACGCGCCCAAGCCTACGCACGAAGTGCGCAACTAGACTTCAGAGCATGGGTTCGGCTGACTTGAGCAAGAAGCCCGACGAAGTCGCAGCAATGTTCGACGGAGTCGCGGCCGGGTACGACCGAACCAACGCGCTGCTCTCCGCCGGCAACTCGGCTTTGTGGCGCATCCAGACCACGCGAAGCATCAATCCGCGCCCGGGCGAGAAGATTCTGGACGTGGCTGCCGGCACGGGAACATCCAGTGCCGCACTGACAAAGACAGGCGCACACGTCGTTGCCGCTGACTTCTCGCCGGGCATGATTGCCGAAGGCAAGAAGCGCCAGGCGACGAACCCGCTGATTTCTTGGCAACAGGCCGACGCCATGGCGTTGCCGTTCGCCGACAACGAGTTCGACGCCGTCACCATCAGCTTCGGATTGCGCAATATTGTCGACCCGCACAAAGCGCTCGTCGAGATGTTCCG
>CAZYYL010000092.1:0-5000 GCA_964651425.1 uncultured Microbacteriaceae bacterium
TCATTCGAGTGAGACGCCCGAGTGAAATTTCCACGATCGACGGACTTGTCATCCCAGGTGGTGAGTCATCTGTCATGGACAAACTGGTCCGAACGTTCGGATTGGCTCAACCTCTCAAAGGCGCGATCGCAGCGGGGCTTCCCGTGCTGGGCACGTGCGCAGGGCTCATCATGGTTGCCGATCACGTGCTCGACGCCATTGACGGGCAAGAGTCACTTGGCGGTCTCGACGTGGAGGTGCGACGCAACGCTTTCGGGGCGCAGGTCGATTCGTTCGAGGTCGACGTTGAGGCACCCACAGTTGCAGATACGCCGTTGGCCGCCGCGTTCATCCGTGCCCCTGTTGTCGAACGAGTGGGCGACAAGGTTGAGGTGCTGGCGAAATTGGACGACGGACGAATCGTCGGCGTTCGCCAGGACAACGTCATCGGCATCAGCTTTCATCCCGAAGTGTCAGGTGAGACTCGCGTCCACGAGTACTTCTTGAACGTGGTGGCGCAACGAAAAGGCGCTTAGCCCTGTCGTAGAATTGCCCTCATGTCTGGACACTCCAAATGGGCAACAACCAAGCACAAGAAGGCCGTCATCGACGCGCGACGTGCGAAGTCATTTGCCAAGCTCATCAAGAACATTGAAGTAGCTGCCAAGCTCGGCGGCGCCGACATGAGTGGCAACCCGACCCTGGTCGACGCCGTTCAGAAGGCGAAGAAGACGAGTGTTCCCAACGACAACATCGATCGCGCGATCAAGCGTGGTGCCGGACTCTCGGGTGAATCAGTCGAGTACATGACGATCATGTACGAAGGCTATGGTCCGAGTGGCGTCGCCCTCCTTATCGAATGTTTGACCGACAACAAGAATCGCGCCGCTGCCGAAGTCCGCACGGCGATGAGTCGCAACGGCGGAACAATGGCTGACCCCGGATCGGTCGCATACAACTTCACACGCAAGGGTGTCATCCGCGTTTCCGCAGAAGGTGGCGCAACCGAAGACGACATCCTCGGGGCAGTTCTCGACGCCGGCGCTGAAGATGTCTCGCTCCAAGGTGGGACGTTCGAGATCATCACCGACACGGCGGACATCGTTCCCGTTCGCACGTCGTTGCAGTCAGCGGGTATCGACTACGACTCGGCTGACAGCGAATTCGTTCCGAACCTTGCCGTCGAAATCGATGCCGAAACTGCTCGCAAGGTCTTCAAGTTGATTGAAGCGCTCGAGGACTCCGACGACGTTCAGAACGTGTACAGCAACTTCGACCTGTCGGAGTCCGTGCTCGCCGAACTCGAAGCTGAGTAACACCCCTCCGTGAGAATTCTGGGTGTTGACCCCGGACTCACACGTTGTGGCGTGGGAGTGATAGATGTGGGTCAAGACCGCTCTATCTCGCTAGTGCATGTGTCAGTGATCCAGACCCCAAAAACGGATGATTTGCCACAGCGCTTGCTCACGATTCGCACAGGCTTGAGGGCACTCTTCGATGAGTTTGTGCCTGAGCGCATTGCACTCGAGCGGGTGTTTTCGCAACAGAATTTGCGGTCGGTAATGGGCACTGCACAGGTTAGTGGTCTCGTCCTCGTCGAAGCTGCCGAGCGAGCACTCGGTGTGGACCTGCATACGCCAACGGAAGTCAAAGCCGCGGTCACAGGTACTGGGCGTGCGAACAAAGAGCAGGTCGCAAACATGGTGCGACGCTTGACCGGGTTGTCGGACGCGAAGGTCTTGCCCGATGCCACGGATGCGCTCGCACTCGCAATCTGCAACGCGTGGCGCGGTGGCACCGGGACGGGCGGCGGATCTGCCGGGTCAACGCAAGAACTGACGCCGGCTCAACAACGATGGCGGGATGCGGAGAGCCTCGCCCGTCGTACCCGGGGCACAAAGTAATCTCGACCACGTGATTGCTTCTCTCCGTGGCGAAATCGTCGCGCTCACGCTGACGTCCTGCGTCATCGACGTTGGTGGTGTCGGGTATGCCGTTGCGATCACTCCACGCCACTCCCATGATCTGACCGTGGGCGACACGGTCACGCTCGTGACGACGCTCATCGTTCGTGAAGATGCAATGCAGTTGTACGGATTCCACACCGCAGTCGAACAGGAACTTTTCGATGCTCTCCTCACCGTGAGCGGTGTCGGGCCACGGTCGGCGATGGCCGTGCTGGCTGCTCTGTCGCCGAATGAGGTCTACGTCGCCGTCGCCACGGAAGACGACAGTGCGTTCCGCAAGGTCACGGGTATTGGTCCGAAAACCGCGAAACTGATCGTCGTGTCACTCGCGGGTAAATTGGCCGCGTTCCAAGACGGTGACGACTTTCTGAGTTCGTCGGCATCAAAGGATGCGCAGGCGAACGACCTGAATAACACCGTTATCCAGGCCCTGGTTGGGCTCGGCTGGAATGAGAAGACCGTTCGACCGGTCGTCGCGGACATCGTGTCGAAAAATTCCGATGCACAAGTTTCCGTCATTCTGCGAGATGCCCTCGGGGCGCTCAGTTCGTCGACCACGCCCGCTTCGTCCTCGCGGGGTGCCTGATCGTGTCGGATGTGGACGACCCTACGAACCCCCAGCGACTCGATGATTCTGAGTTGGCATACGAAGGTGCACTTCGTCCGGGCGGGCTGAGCGAGTTTGTCGGTCAAACGAAAGTCGTCGGTCAGCTCAGTCTCTTACTCAAGGCCGCAGATGCTGCCGGTCGCACGCCCGATCACGTTCTGCTCGCGGGGCCTCCTGGCTTAGGCAAGACCACGCTCGCCATGATCGTCGCGCGCGAAGGAAATCGGTCGCTGCGTATGTCAAGCGGTCCAGCAATTCAGCACGCCGGCGATTTAGCGGCGTTGCTGTCATCGCTGTTACCTGGTGAAGTTCTCTTCATCGACGAAATTCACCGCATGGCTCGGTCGGCCGAAGAGATGTTGTACCTCGCGATGGAAGATTTTCGCGTCGACATCATGGTCGGAAAGGGCGTGGGGGCGACTTCGATTCCGCTCGAGCTGCCGCCGTTTACTCTGGTCGGAGCGACGACACGCACGGGCTTACTTGCTAACCCACTCCGCGACCGATTCGGCTTCACCGGACACCTTGAGTTTTACAGCACGGACGAACTCTTCGAGGTTGTCACGCGGTCGGCAGACTTACTCGAGATCGAAATGCCAGCGGATGCGCGACGCGAGATCGCGCGTCGCTCTCGCGGCACACCGCGCATCGCGAACCGACTCTTGCGACGCGTTCGTGACTACTTCGAGGTGCACCCACTCGAGAATCCCGCAACGGCAACCCAATCAGCCCTCACGTTGTATGACGTCGACCCGCTCGGTCTCGACCGGCTTGACCGCAGTGTCTTGGGATCTTTGGTCGTTCGTTTCAACGGGGGACCGGTGGGCCTCAGTTCGCTCGCTGTTTCTATCGGCGAGGATGCGGAAACCATCGAAGCCGTCGTTGAGCCGTTCCTCATCCGGGAAGGCCTGCTCACGCGTACGGCACGAGGTCGTATTGCCACCGAGGCGGCGTATGTGCACCTCGGAATGACGCCTCCGGCTCCTTCGGGCTCCCTGTTCTAGTGACCTATACTGAACGGGCGCATTCGCGCATTTTTTTCGAATGAAAGCAGTCTGAAACTCATGAATCTTTTCAGTGACCCGACCTCACTCCTGATGATTGCGGTTCTCGCAGTCCTGGTTGTCTTCATGATTCGCAATGGTCGCAAGCGCCAGAAAGATGCCCTCGAGCTCCAGAAGAAGGTTGTTGTCGGTGCAGAGGTCATGACGAGCTTTGGTGTCTTCGCCACGGTCAAGTCGATTGACGAAGAAGAGAACAAGGTCATTCTCGAAATCGCTCCCAAGTCGACCATGACGGTTGCGCGACAGGCCGTGATTCGCGTCATTGAGAAGTCGGTCGAGACTCCTGCAAAGAGCACAAGCTCGGCTGCAGCCAAAAAGACCAAGTAGACCGTGTTCTTCGCCGGGGATACCGGCACCATCCTTCACTAAAGGCGAAAATCCGTGGCGACTAAATCCTCGAATCGTTCGGCCTGGCGTCCACTCGTCTGGCTTCTCGTGCTCATCATCGCGCTGATTGGCGCAAACGGCGCTGGCGTGCTCTGGGGAGGCGCCAGCTGGACGCCGAAGCTCGCGCTCGACCTCGAGGGTGGCACGCAGATTGTACTGACCCCGACTCTCCAGAGCGGTGAAACCGTGAGCGAAGAGCAGCTGACGCAAGCTGTCGCGATTATCCGTCAGCGCATCGATGCGGCCGGTGTCTCGGAGTCGGAAATCAATACCCAGGGCAGCAACAACATCGTGGTGTCCATTCCCGGACAGCCCGACGACGCAACTCTCGCTCGTATTCAAGCATCCGCGAAGCTCGATTTCCGTCCCGTCCTCGTTGCCGGCGCTCCCTCGTCGGCGCAGGTCGGTGCCGATGGCACGACCACGACGCCGATTTACGACCCGAACCTGCCGAACACTCCGTCGATTGCTCCGTCCAACGCGTCGGACATGAACTGGATCACGCCGGAACTTCAGTCTCGTTATCTTGCGTTCACGTGTGGTTCAGATGCGTCGCAAGCGACAAACTCTGCTCCTGCTGACCAGCCCCTCGTTACCTGTGACGACACCAACACGGCGAAGTTCATCCTGGGACCGGTCGAGCTCGACGGTAGTGACATCAGTGACGCGTCCGCTGGATTGATTACAACTCAGACGGGATCATCAACCGGTCAGTGGGCGGTCAACCTCGTTTTCAACCCTGCCGGCACAACGAAATTCGCCGACATCACCACGCGCCTTAACGGACTCACTGGTTCTCAGAACCAGTTCGCGATTGTGCTCGACGGCACGGTGGTATCGGCCCCTCGCTTCAATGAGCCGATCCTCGGTGGCCAGGCCCAGATCGAGGGCAACTTCACCGCGCAGGAGGCCAATGACCTCGCTGCCGTGCTGAAGTACGGCGCTCTGCCCGTGACCCTGGATCCCGTTGACGTGACATCGATCTCGCCGACGGTC
>CAZYYL010000093.1:0-4926 GCA_964651425.1 uncultured Microbacteriaceae bacterium
TGGCAAGTTCTAGACTCATAACATGTCTGGCAACACGTTCGCGGGTCCTTCGCTTTCTCAATTTGAGGCTGCGCGTCAGGTCGTCGACCGTGTCATTCAGCACACGCCCGTCGAGCCGTCTCGCTTCCTGTCAAACGTGCTGGGTAGTGAGGTCGTTCTGAAGTGCGAAAACCTGCAGCGCACCGGTAGCTACAAGCTACGTGGCGCCTACAACCGCATGTCAAATCTGACGGAGGATGAACGCGCGAAGGGTGTCATCGCCGCCTCCGCCGGTAATCACGCTCAGGGTGTCGCTCTCGCTGCTCGTGAGCTTGGGATCAAGGCCACCATCTTCATGCCGTTGGGTGTCGCATTGCCTAAGCTCGAGGCCACGCGCGAGTACGGTGCCGAGGTCGTGCTCGAGGGCAGCATCTTCAACGAGTCTCTCAAGGCCGCACTCGAGCGCGCCGAAGCAACTGGTGCCACATTCATCCCGCCGTTTGACCACGAAGACGTTGTCATAGGCCAAGGAACCGTCGGTCTCGAGATTCTCGACGAAGTTCCCGACGTCGACACGGTGCTCGTGCCCATCGGGGGTGGTGGTCTCATCTCAGGTCTGGCCAGCGCGATCAAGCAGAAGGCCGCGACGCTCGGTCGCACGGTTCGCGTCATCGGAATCCAGGCCGAAAATGCGGCCGCCTATCCGCCCTCCCTTCTCGCGGGTGAGCGTGTGCGAGTGGAGGTCCACCCCACAATCGCCGATGGCATCGCGGTCGCTATCCCGGGAGTATTGAACTTCGAAATCATCAAGGATGCCGTCGACGAGGTCATCACGGTCACTGAAGACGACACCGCCAAGGCTCTGCTCATGTTGCTCGAACGCGCAAAGCTCGTCGTCGAGCCGGCGGGTGCTGTGGGTGTTGCCGCGATTCTGGCGGGCAAGCTCGATGACAAAAATCTCGGCAAGACCGTGGCCGTGTTGTCGGGCGGCAACATCGACCCCCTTCTTATGCAGCGCATCGTCGCACACGGCCTCGCCGCGAGTGACCGGTACCTCAAGATTCGTGTGGCTCTACCCGACCGTCCCGGTCAGCTTGCCCGCACCGCACAACTCGTCGCCGAAGCGAACGCGAACGTCGTCGAGGTGCTCCACACGCGTCACGGTAAGTTCGAGATCAGCGAGGTCGAGCTCGAGCTCCATATCGAAACGCGCGGCTCGGAGCACCGCAAGGAAGTCGTCAAGAAGCTCCGCGATGAGGGCTACAAAGTCAGCGTTAGCGACGACGTTTAGGAGTCGCGCCCGCGCCTAGCTACGACGTTGAGGCGCCGCGCTTAGCCTTTGAACGTCTCGACGTTCTTGATCTCGACCGAGATCTCTTTGCCGTTCGGCGCCGTGTACGACGTCTTCTCGCCAATTTTCAGGCCGATAATCGCCTGCGCGAGGGGAGTGCTCTCGCTGTATGCGCTGTAGTCGGTGCCAGACGCGATCTCGCGACTGCCGATGAGGAACGTGTCTTCGTCGCCGGCAATCACGGCGGTGATCAATGTGCCCGCTTCGACGACCCCCGTGCTTTCGGGCATTTCGCTGACGACAGCCTTCTTGATACGGTCGGCGAGTTCGCGCATGCGCGCCACAATGCGACCCTGTTCATCTTTGGCCGCGTGGTAGCCACTGTTCTCTTTGAGATCGCCCTCTTCGCGCGCAGCTTCGATGCGCTTGACGACCTCGGGCAGTAGCACGTTCTCGAGCTCGTCGTATTCCGCCTTCAGGCGGTCGAGGGCATCCTGGGTCAGAAAGGGGACGTGCGGTTCGGACATACGTTTCAGCCTAGGTGAGCCAACAATTGGCGACCAAACCCGTGGCGGGCGGTTCCGTGGTTTTCACCGAGATGGTGAGCGTCTGATTGTGGGCATCCGATGCGGGATAGGCGACGACTTTCCAGCCGACCACGCCGAAACCCGTGTTCAGTGCCTTAACCGCGCAGGCGAATGGATGCCCAACCGTGACAGTCACCGCAAAGTCCACGTCGACCTGGCTGTCGCTGATGATTGTGTGACCAATGTCTTCGGCGTTGATGCTCGGGCCGACCTTGAGCGGATTCGCCCAGACGAGCCACACGAACAGTGCAACGAGCCCGACGCCGGCGAATACCCACAGCGTGACCCGGCCGGCTCGCGTTGCCGAGCGGCTCGTACCGTACCGGTCCTCGAGAGGTTGGTCAGCTGATGTCGGTTTCGGCACGGGCACTCCTCTGCTGGTATCGGAAAGGCGGTTACGCTTACCTCAAGACTAAAGCTCGCACCAACCGAAGGGTCGCCCACCGTGTTCTCCGGACTGTTCCTCGCCGAAACCATCGATCCCGAACTCGTAACCCCGGGCCCGCTCGGCTTCACCGCAATCATCTTTGTCGCGGCGGCGACCACGTTGCTCGTGTTCGACATGGTGCGACGCATCCGTCGTCAGAAGATTCGCGCGCAGGTCGAGGCGAAGCTCGACGCGGAAGAAGCGGCTGCCAAAGGCGGTAAGGCGGCGGGCAAGAGGTAGCCGGCCCGCGGACACTAACTAGCGGTTATAAACCGGCCAGAGGCAAATCAACAGGATTGCCGCCCAGTGGCAGAGATACGCCAGCACGGTGGCCGTGTGGAAGATTTCGTGAAAGCCGAATACGCCGGGTACGGGGTTGGGCTTCTTGAGTCCGTAGACGATCGCGCCGAACGTGTAGAGCAGTCCGCCCACGACGACGAGTACCATCGTCGCGAGGTTCGCAGCCACGAGGTCGCCGAGGTACATGACGGCCGCCCATCCCAGGGCCAAATACAGCGCGACGTAGAGCCAGCGCGGTGCGTTGATCCAGAACACGCGGAATCCGACGCCGAGAACGGTGCCACCCCAAACGACGGCGAGTAGGACCAGACCCTTCTCGGGCGGAAGTGCCAGCAATGCCAAGGGCGTGTAGGTGCCGGCAATGAGCAAGAAGATGTTCGCGTGGTCGATTCGCTTCAGGATGACCCGGGTGCGCTCTTTCCAGTTGAAGCGGTGATACAACGCCGAGTTACCGAACAGCAGCATCGACGTGAGCATGAAGACCGCGGCGGCGAGCTTGGCCGTGAGGCCTTCGGCGAGCACAATCAGCACGATGCCGCCCGCGATCGTCACGGGGAACGTTCCCGCATGAATCCACCCGCGCCACGTGGGCTTCAGTTCCGCCGGGGTAAGGGTTTCCGAGGCGTCGAGCAGTGGCAGAGCATCCATGTTCAAACCCTAGTCGCGTTATCTGTGACAGCCCCGGTCGCCAAGCGGGTCGGCTAGCCTTGACCCGTGACGGCCGAAGATTTGCACGCTCCCGGTCTGCTGTACCGGCTCTATGAGAAGCGACTTCGTCACGGCCTGACTCCCGACGTGCTCCCGCACCACATCGGCATGATCGTCGACGGCAACCGTCGGTGGGCGCGCGAGCGTCTGCTCGAGAGCGAGTCGCACGGTCACCGGGCGGGTGCGGCGAAAGTACCCGAGTTTCTTGTGTGGTGCGATCAGCTGGGCATCGGGATGGTCACGCTCTACCTGCTGTCGACCGACAACCTCACCGGCCGCAAATCGAAAGAGCTCGAGCAACTCTTCGACATCATCGGTGACCTCGCTGAGCGACTCGCGACTCACCCCAACTGGAAGATCATGCACGTTGGGTCTGACGAAGGGTTGCCCAAGGGGTTCCTCAATCGCATCGCCGCGGCCGAGAAGACGACTCTGAACAACTCCGGACTGCACGTGAACCTTGCGATTGGGTACGGCGGTCGTGCCGAAATCACGAACGCCGTTCGCAGCATCATTGCGGAGCACCAGTCGCAGGGAGGCAAGCTCAACGACCTCGCCGAGAAGCTCACACCCGAGCTCATCAGCAACCACCTGTACACGGGCGGGCTGCCCGACCCAGATCTCGTGATTCGCACATCCGGTGAACAACGCCTGTCGGACTTCATGCTCTGGCAGAGTGCGCACAGCGAGTTCTATTTCGTCGAGGCGCTGTATCCCGACCTTCGTGAGGTCGACTTCTTGCGTGCGTTGCGCGACTATGCCCAGCGGGAGCGCCGGTACGGCGGGTAGGTTGGACCGCCGTGTGGCGATGGCACGACCGGCGAGTTAACGACTCGCGAACACGGGCGTGTCGCTCCCGCGTGTTTCGACATGCAGTCGTATTTTTGCCGCATGACCACTCCGCGCGAGAGTGCCGCGAAGACACGTTCTTCCTCCGGCCGCCAGAACTCATCCGCCACCCGCCAGACCGAGCGTACCTACGTGTTAGATACCTCGGTTTTGTTGTCTGACCCGCAGGCGATTTTCCGATTCGCCGAGCATGCGGTGGTAATCCCGGTGGTGGTCATTAGCGAACTTGAGAAGAAACGGCACGACCCAGAGATTGGGTACTTCGCTCGCCAGGCCTTGCGGCTGTTGGATGACCTGCGCGTCAAACACGAACGACTCGACTTTCCCATTCCGATCGGTGGCGGTGGCTCGTTGCGAGTCGAGCTCAACCACTCGAACCAGGCCGTGCTGCCCTCGGGTCTGCAGTTGGGGGACAACGATTCGCGCATCCTCGCCGTCGCAATGAATCTCGCGAACGACGGGCTCGCCGTGACGGTTGTGTCGAAAGACCTGCCGATGCGCGTCAAGGCATCATCTATCGGTCTGTCGGCCGAGGAGTACCGTGCCGAACTCGCTGTCGACTCGGGTTGGACCGGTGTGGTTGAGCTCACACTCGGCTCTGACGACATTGCCGAGCTCTACGAGAACGAGAAGTTGCGCACGCGAGCGGTGGTGGATATTCCGCTGAACACGGGTCTGGTCATCCACTCGGATCGTGGCTCGGCACTCGGTCGTGTGACCGGCAACGGCGAACTGTCAATCGTGCGCGGCGACCGAGACGTGTTTGGACTTCAGGGTCGCTCGGC
>CAZYYL010000094.1:0-4869 GCA_964651425.1 uncultured Microbacteriaceae bacterium
GTGAGGATTTGGGAGGTTTCAGTCCAGTGGACTGAAACCGGCTCCTCTCGTCTCCGCTGTTTTCTACTACTCGTGCGTGATTCGACCATCCATCATCGTCATCACCACACGTGTGGAGTGAATCTCGTGCGGGTCGATTGAGCGGATGTCCCGCTCGAGCACAACGAGGTCGGCCCGTTTGCCCACCTCGAGTGACCCAATCTCGTTCTCGAGTCGCAGCTGATAAGCCGCGTTCCACGTGAGGGCGCGAATCGCTTGTTCGACCGTCACGCGCTGGCGCTGAACAAAGACACGGTCGTGCGGATACCCCGGACGCTGCCGAGTCACCGCCGCCTCAAGCTGAATCAGCGGCGCAATCTCGTTCACGAGCACACCGGGAATATCGGCTCCGTAGGTCACGACGGCACCACTGCGTAACAGGTCACCGTACGGAAACGACTCGGCCTGCACGCGATCGTGACCGAGCAATTCGTCGTAGATGTCGATGTACGCGCCGTTGTAGTCAGTTCCCCACAACGGCGTGACGTTCGCGACAACGCCCATCTCGGCGAACCGCGAAATGTCATCGGGATGTACGAGCGTGTTGTGACAGATGCAGTGACGTGAATCACCTCGGCCAATACGCTCGTGAACGCGTTCGATAGCATCGAGAACGACCCGCACCGACCCATCGCCATCGGTGTGGATGTGCATATCGAAACCGGCTCGCTGAGTTGCCTCAATCTGCGCCTCGATGTGTGCCGGATCGAACGACATCGTGCCGAGCCCGTGGTCGCCCGTGCAGAACGGTTCGAGCAGTAGCGACCCGTAGCTCATCATCGTTCCGTCGGACCACATCTTGTTGACGGTAACTTGCACGTGCTCAGACCGCAGTTCCGACGCCCAGTCGGTGAGCGTCTGAGCAACATGTGCCGGGTCATCCGTCGCATTTCGCGTCCACACCGACCCCACAATTCGCAGCGGCAACTCGCCTGCGCGGTCACGCTCGATGAGCATTTCGTAGAACGGCCGCGCTTCGTCTTGTGTTTCACCGACAAGGATGCCCGCCTCAAAGTACGTCGTCAGGCCCCACGAGGGCGCCGGCTCAAAGCTGAGTTTCATCGCTTCGGCAACACCCGCAGGTGAGAAGTACCCCAGCGTGCCGCCCACGTAGAGACAGGTTGCGCCTTCGACGCCGTGACCGGTGGGCCAACCGTCCGAGTCCCGCACGTAGTACTGCGCACCAGGAACGGGGTCTGGTGAGTTGTTGTCGAGAGCACACGCGTGCATCGCGGAGGTGTTGAACCAGATGTCATGCGCGTCGGCTGAGAGCAGTGCCATTGGGCGATCACCGGTGATGTCGTCGAGCCATTCGCGTCGCGGTGATCCGGTGTCGAATGACGCCGGCATCCAACCGTGACCACGGAGTTGCGCATCCGCTGGCTGATTATCGACGTATGTCTTGATTGCGGCGAGAACGCTGTCGGTGCCGATGATGCCGCTGAGGTCGACGCCGACTTTCGTGACTGCACCCATTACGAGGTGATTGTGTGCGTCGATGAAGCCGGGGAGCAGCATGCCACCAGCGAGGTTGACGTGGCGCGTGTCGTCGCGAATGAACGACTGTGCCTCGACTTCCGATCCGACGAAGATGATTTTGTCGTCGTGAACAACGAGCGCCTCTGCTGTGGGCTGGGTGTCGGTGACGGTATAAATCACGCCACCTGTGAAGAGGAAGCTGCCTGAGTTGGTCACGCGTCCAGCGTATTTCACGCCGTCAATCTAGTCGCGGTCGCCGTGGTTCCATTCGGCTTCGGGATCGAACCCGCTCCCATACTGCGTTTCGGGATACGCCGTGCCGGGTGAGTACCCGAACGGCCCGCTGTGCAGGTCACCCTCGTTCATTCCGTCGATGGCGTCTCCCGAATCCCGCGTTGCAGGGCCCCGCATTCGACCAGTTCGACCCACCGACCCGACTGACCGCAACAGAGCAATGCACAGGGCGACCACGAAAACGGCTACGCCGACCAAGCCAACGGCAAGCACGACGACGAATGCGACAACGAAGAAGTTCATAGAGCCACGTTGACACGTGGGTCAGACACTGGCACCGAAACCCATCGGCCCGCTAGCGGGACACCTGAACGGGAATCGGAGCCGTGAACGGCGTCCACCCGATCTGATCTGCCGGCTTCGACGTGCGCAGTAGGTGCATGACGGACCAGCCAAACAGCACGACGACGAGCACGTTTCGTGTGATGAGCAGCAAGGCGGCGAAGTGGCTGTAATTCACCAGTGGCATGTAGAACACCGGGAAAATGAGGCTCGTGAGAACCGAGATGCCGAAGAAGAGTCGGGCGGCGCGATCCCAGTCGGCTGGTTTGTGCGCGTATCCCACCGAAATAATCGGCGCGACCCACAGCATGTACTGAGGCGATCCGACCGAGTTGAACACGATCATCGTGAGAACGATGGCGAGCGAGCCGACCAAGAAGACGTCGAAGGATGCCGCAGGACGCGTGCGCGCAATGCGCCACATGACCACGACCAACGTGAGCGCCACGAGCACCATCAACGGTGTCATGAGCCTGGCCACAATCGCCGAACCAGGACCAATCAACTCACGCGTCGCGAGAGACAAGTTGTCGTAAATCTCAAATCCGGGCACGCGCTCAACCGAAAGCCACAACCACGGCGACGCAACGACCGCTTCGAGCTGCAGGTTTCGACCACCCTGAACGGTCAGGAAGTCGAGGATGCGTGTGATGCCACCACTCGCCCAGACAACGATGACGAACGCGACGGAAAAAATAACGGCGGTCCAGACGGCCACCTTGCGACGAACGCCAGAGCCGATAATCGCGAGAAAGATTGCCGCCGGCCACACCTTGATCCAGGCGGCAACAGCGAGAAGCACAGACGCAATGATGGGGCGCCGCAGAATTATGGACAGTGCAATGATGGCCAGGGGAGCAGTGATTCCCTCAAGGCGAAGCAAGCTGACCGGGCTGAGCACGAACAGAACGGCGAGCCAGAACCACGCTGCGCGCAGACCCTTGAGCGAACGACCGCGGTTGGAAATCACAATCATGGCGATGAGGTTCAGGATGAGCGTCATCGCGAGCCACGCCGTGAAGAAGCCCTTGACACCGAACGCTCCGGCGATGCTGATGGGCAACACGGCTCCCTGCGGATACACCCAGGAGAAGTCGCGGCCCACCCATTGGTCGTACGTCCAGCCGTAGACCGCCCACTTGCGGTAGAGCGGCAGATCGCCTTCGGCACCACCCGAGATGATTGTCGGCAAGAAGAAGACGAACACGGTCGCACAAAACACGCCGAAGGTGAAGTAGAGGTGTTTTGGCCTGTCAATCCACGCCAAAGCGCGCGCTGCGCGGGTCGTCGTCATGGTCATGGCGAGAAGAACACTCCGTCTGTCGTCGCCGGAACGGGAAACCGACGGCGTTGACGAGTTTACCCGCCGAAAATCTCTACGCCCGCTGTGAGTCGTGGGGGTTAGTCTGACTGCACCACGCAACATTGAGAGAAATCACCGTCATGCTTCGTCACGCATCCGCGCACATTCGCATCCGAGCACTCGGTCCCGCGCGCATGATTCTCGCCGTTGCCGTGGCTCAGGGCGGGCGCACGAGCGAACGGCTCGAAATCGAGCAGGGCGGCGCGAGCATCCCGTTCATTGAACTTGTCGACGCGTACAGCACACGTCTGCACGAATGCGACATCGAGGTCGGGGATGTGAAGATCACCTACGACGTCGATGTCGAGGGTCTCGCACCAACGCCAGAGGCGGGAGATGTCGACATGCTGACGTTTCTCCGTCAGAGCCGGTACTGCGAATCAGACATGTTGCACGGCCGCGCACACGAGCTCTTTGACGGCATCGAGGGGCACGAACTGCTCCGAGCCGTGCGCAATTGGACAGCAGCGAACGTGCGATACGAACATGGCTCGACGTCGACCGATGATGGCGCGCTGACCGTGCTCGAGACAGGCCGCGGCGCATGCCGGGACTTCGCTCATGTAATGATCGCGATGCTTAGGGCGAGGGATGTACCCGCTCGATATGTATCGGTCTACGCGCCCGGCCTCGTGCCCATGGACTTTCACGCCGTTGTCGAAGCGTTTGTGGAAGGCGAGTGGGTGGTCATTGACCCGACGGGCCTCGCCCCGCGCCATTCGTTCGTGCGCATCGCGACTGGTCGTGATGCGGCGGATGCCGCGTTCATGACAACTATCGGCGGACCAATCGAGATGGTGAGCGTCTCGGTGACGGCAACTGCAGTGGATGTTCCCTTCGACGATCACGCTGAACCGCTTCCTCTTCGATAGGCACCACCTCTGTACCGAATCTGTGAATTTCGCCTTGCGTTAGACAATTCATTCGCTGTCCGCATAATGTAAAGGCCTAGGCCCGTTTGCTCAGCTATTGACCGGGCCTTCACTGAAGAGACGTAAATCTGATACGGGGAAAATATGAAAAAGTCAGTCCGTTTTGCCACGGCGGCACTCCTAGCTACGGCAATGGCCGCAACGCCCGCAATGGCATTTGCGTCCCATTTTCGTTCGTCGTATTCGTCTTATGTAGTGTCCGGCGACACGCTGGACTGGACGATCGACTCCGCGTGGCGCGTTGGTAGCGATGACTCACTCGGCGGTTCAACGCTCTACACGGTGGATTCACCGGGTGCTGCACCTGGTCAAGGAACTTCAATCTCGAGCACGGTGTCGGGTGATCCGGTTATGGATTACTCCAACCCGCTGTATACCCACGCGACGGTAACCGACACTATTGACCTTGCTACGGCAAACAGTGGCGGCCCCATCGCAGATGGTCAATACGACTTGTACACAGAAAGCTGTTGCCGAGTT
>CAZYYL010000095.1:0-1707 GCA_964651425.1 uncultured Microbacteriaceae bacterium
GTTCACTTCGAGGGTCTGCCCGCCCGCATTTGCTGGCTTGGTTACAAAGAGCGTCACCTCGCTGGACTCAAGTTCAACGAGATGGTCGCCTCGGGCGAGCTGTCGGCTCCGATTGTGATCGGTCGTGACCACCTCGACTCCGGCTCGGTCGCATCGCCATACCGCGAGACCGAAGCAATGAAAGATGGGTCGGATGCGATTGCCGACTGGCCCCTTCTGAACGCGCTTCTCAACACCGCGTCGGGTGCAACGTGGGTCTCGCTTCACCACGGTGGTGGCGTAGGCATTGGTCGATCCATCCACTGTGGTCAAGTTACAGTTGCCGACGGAACGCCTCTCGCTGCGCAAAAACTCGAGCGCGTGCTCACGAATGACCCGGGTACCGGCGTGATGCGTCACGTCGACGCGGGGTACGAGCGGGCGATCGAGGTCGCCGAGACTCGCGGCCTGCGCATCCCGATGCGTGAGAACTAAGATCCTCACAGCATGACTCGCACGCTGTTCACCAACATCGGTCAGCTCGTCACCAACGACCCCAACTTCGGCGGGGGCAAACTCGGTGTGATTGAGGACGCTGCCCTAGTTGTCGACGACGGTTTTGTGACGTGGGTCGGCACCGCGACTGCGGCCGAGGTGAGTGGTGGGCACGACATCGACGCGGTGGTGGATTGCGGTGGGCGTGCGGTAATCCCCGGCTTCGTCGATTCGCATTCGCACCTCGTGTTTGCGGGCGACCGCGCGAGCGAGTTCGAGGCCCGCATGTCGGGCACGCCGTATTCGGCCGGAGGGATTCGGTCGACGGTGGCGGCAACGCGTGCGTCCACGACCGACCAGCTGTCACGATTGGTTGTCGACCGTGTCGCTGAGATGCGCGCACAAGGCACGACCACGCTCGAAATCAAGAGCGGCTACCACCTCTCGGCCGACGGTGAGTCACTGGCGTGCGAGATTGCATCGGCCGTGACCGACGAGGTGACATTTCTTGGTGCCCACGTCGTTCCCGCGGAGTTTGGTGGCAAGGGCGCGGATGCGCTCGACCCCGATCAGGTGCGCGGGACACGTGAGGATTACCTCGACCTGGTGTGCGGCGAGATGCTCGAGCACGCCTCGGCTCACGCGCGCTGGATCGACGTGTTCTGCGACGAAGGCGCCTTCACCGTGGCCGAGGCGCGACGCGTGCTTGAGGCGGGAATTGCGCGCGGCTTGACTCCGCGGTTACATGCGGCGCAGCTCGCACCCAACCCCGAGGCGATTGCGATGGGCATCGAGTTGGGATGCGCATCCATCGACCACTGCACCTATCTCACTGACGACGACGTTGCCCTGCTTGCCGGCAGCAACACGGTCGTCACGCTGCTGCCCGGCGTGGAGTTTTCAACCCGACAGCCATATCCGGATGCGCGCCGCCTGATCGACGCGGGCATCACGGTCGCAATCTCAACCGACTGCAACCCGGGCTCGAGCTACACATCGTCGATGGCGTTCTGCGTGGCGGTTGCCGTGCGCGACATGCGCATGACAGTGGCGGAGGCGCTCTGGGCGGCGACGGCCGGAGGTGCGGCAGCGCTGCGACGCACCGACGTGGGGCGACTCACGGTCGGCTCTCGTGCCGACATCGTCGAGCTCGACGCACCGAGTTTCGTACACCTCGCCTATCGACCTGGCGTGCCGCTTACGCGTCGAGCGTGGAAGAACGGCGTCGTCGCA
>CAZYYL010000095.1:1807-4846 GCA_964651425.1 uncultured Microbacteriaceae bacterium
TCGATGTCGTTGGCGACGCGTTCCCAAAGCCCGACTGCGACCTGATTCGGACTAGACCACACGCCGAGAAAGATGAAGCAGAACACAGCAATGAACGTGGTCGATGCAATTGCACCCCACGGTCGCAACAGGAACGGCAGTTCTCGATCAGAACGCATCGACAGCAATGGCCACGTCGCCATGATCACGAAGAACAGCATCGCCGATACGCGGTGCTCGATCGAGGTGCCGGCGACGGTCGGCAATGGGAACGCCGCGACAAGTTGAGAGCAGACACCCGCAGTGAACAGTGCCACACGACCGGCGATACCCAGCGCCGGAGTGAAGAAGGCCGTGAGCATGTGACAAACTCCGGTGAGCACGAACGCGATGGTGACGAGAATGCGCGTCGGCGCATCCCCCGCCGCTAGTTCACTGATTGTCTGGCGGGCGGTGTCGTAACCGGGCGTGATGAGCTCCGCAGTGATGGTCGCCGAAGCGAAAATGATGATGGCGCCGAGTGAAGACACGAGTGCCATCGGGTGCACCCACGGATAGCGAGTTGTTGTCATCGTGACGCCACCCCCGCCAGGGCTTCGAGCACGCACAACGCGCTCAGTCGAACCGTGCGCATGTCGGCACTGTCGGCCGAGGCATCCACTTCGGCAAGGTCGATGGATGCGACGCGCCGGTCGGCCGCCGCTACTCGCGCCGCACGGCGCAGGTCGAAGGCACTCAACCCACCCGGAACACTCGCGGGGCATGCCGGCGCAACGGACCGGTCACACACATCAACATCGAGGTCCACGTGAATCGGACCGCCGGCCGCACCGGCGATTTCGAGAGCTTCGTCCATGATGTCGGCCATCGGGCGACGCTCGCACTCATCTCGGTGAATGACGGTGATACCGAGGTCGCGCGCGCGCTGGGCATACGCTGCTGAGTTGGCGAAGTCCTGGATTCCGATCTGCACGATGCGCGTCGGGTCGACTCCCGCCTCGACGAGTCGGCGCACGGGCGAGCCATTTGAGATTCCGTCGCGCAGGTCGTAGTGCGCGTCGAGGGTGATGAGTCCGGCCGTGGGCAGTCGGTCACCGTACGCACCCAGCGCAGCCGCAACCGTGATCGAGTTGTCACCGCCGAGGGCGACCACGAGTTGCGAGCGCTCGACGGCGTCACTCATCGCCGCGATCGTGCGTGCCTCACCGTCGAGTGAATCGGGGTCCGTGATGTCACCGAAATCCGCACAGACGAGGTCAGTGAGAGGTTCGAGGTCACGGTGGCGACGGTCGGGTGTGAGGGCCGGGCTGTAGCGGCGCAGCGCATCCCGTATCGCAGCTGGTGTGGTGTGCGCGTTCGTCGGTGACAGCGAGGTCAAGTGTGCCGGGATGCCCAGCAAACCTAGATCGATAGAACCGACAACGTCTGAAGCTGCAGGCCAAGACCCCGCGCGGGGCCACAATTCGTCGTGCGAAAGCGGGGTACTCACGCGCCAACGGTACCAGCCGTCTCGCGCGAATAGCGTTGAACAATGGCGAACAATCTCGCCGGCAACATCTGGTAACGACGCGGAGTCTCCATTAGCGACAGGCGTCGCACTGATGTCGGTGACAAGTTCGTCGCCGGGCTGCACCACCCTCAGCGCTATGCGCCGCTCGTTGAGACGCAAACGCCGATGGACTGATTTATTGCGAGCAGCCTGAACTGCTACAGGGCGACTTCTTCGCCGTCGTGCGGCACGCGCACGTTCCACTTCAACTCGTTCGCAACGCGGAATCGCATGCGGTCGGCCGCCGCAGGTTCACCGTGGGTGACGAAGACCCGTGTGGGCGGGGTCGGCGCGGTGCGCATCCACTCAATGATCTGGTCGGCATCAGCGTGACCCGACAGGCTCTGCAACTGCACCACCTCGGCACGAATCGGCACATCTTGACCGAAGATTCGCAACGTGTCTTCGCCCGCGGCAAGCAGGGCACCGCGTGTTCCACCTGCCTGATAACCCGACAAGAGGATCGCGTTCTTCGGGTCTTGCCCGAATGCGACGACGTGGTGCAATATGCGTCCGCCGGTCATCATGCCGCTCGCAGCGACGATGATCATCGGGCCGGAACGTTCGTTGAGCGCCTTCGACTCTTCGACCGACTGAACGAGGTGTGCGATGTCGTACATGTCGTGGAACTCTTTGCTGTCGACGCGGTGCTCCTCGCGGTGTGACTCATACATGTGCGTCGCGTTCACCGCCATCGGAGAGTTCAGATAGACGGGCACGGTCGGGATGGTGCCGGCCATCATCAGACGCGAAATGTGCAGCAGCAGCGCCTGCGAACGACCAACGGCGAACGCCGGAATAACCACGACTCCCCCGCGCTTCAACACACGGTCGAGCACGGGCTGCAGTTCGAGCATGGGGTCGACGTGCGGGTGTGAGCGATCGCCGTAGGTCGACTCGGTGACGAGAATGTCGGAGCCGGCGTACTCGCGTGGCGGCATCATGAGCGGGTCATCCTTGCGACCTAAATCACCTGTGAAGTGGATGGTCTTGCCACCGACCTCGACGCGAACCTGTGACGCCCCCAAAATGTGACCAGCGGGAACGAATGTGACCGTGAATCCCGGTGCGACTTCCATCGCGGTGTCGAAGGTGCTCGTGCGGAATCGGGTCAACGCGAGATCGGCGTCTTCTGCGTTATAAATCGGAGTCGGCTTGGCGTGCTTTGAGTAGCCCTTACGCTCAGCGCGTTCGGCTTCTTCTTCGAGCAGGTGCGCGCTGTCGGGGAGAAGCAACGAGCAAAGTTCGGCAGTGCCGAGGGTCGTGATGATGTTGCCCGCGAAACCATCGCGGACAAGCGCCGGCACGTAACCCGAATGGTCAAGGTGCGCGTGGCTGAGCACGACGGCGTCGATGCTCGCGGGGTCGACGGGAAAATCGAGGCGGTTGCGTTCGCGCAATTCTTTATAGCCCTGGAAGAGTCCGCAATCGATGAGCACCCGGGTACCGTCGTGCTCGATGAGGTAGCGGGAGCCGGTGACGGTACCGGTTGCGCCGAGGAAGCGGATGGT
>CAZYYL010000096.1:0-4760 GCA_964651425.1 uncultured Microbacteriaceae bacterium
TGCCGTCGGGGTCGAGCCCGAGCTCGCCGAGACGGATGATTCCCGAGTGGTCGTCGCCCAGACCGAGTTCTTTGGCCGACGCGAGCATGCCATCGGACACGTGACCGTACGTCTTGCGTGCGGCGATTTCGAAGCCACCCGGCAGAACGGCACCGGGGAGTGTGACGACAACCTTGTCGCCGGCCACAAAGTTCTTCGCTCCGCAAACGATGCCGCGAACATCCTCGCCGCCATCGGCCGCCTTCGCGCCCTCGGGCGCGACACGAACCTGACACCAGCGGATGCTCTTGCCGTTGCTCTGCTCTTCCTCGACAAACTCGAGCACTTGGCCGACAACGACAGGGCCCGTGACATCCCCACGAATAATCTCTTCTTCTTCGAAGCCGACCTTCACAAGGTGTTCGTGCACGGCTTCGGGCGTGATGCCCGGTTCGAGGTCGACGAATTCGCCGAGCCAACTCAGGGGAACGCGCATCAGATCACCATTCCGAACTGCTGGCTGAAACGAATGTCGCCCTCGACCATGTCGTGCATGTCACCGACCTGGTTGCGGAACATGAGCGTGCGCTCCACACCCATGCCGAACGCGAAGCCCTGGTACTCGTCGGGGTCGATGCCGGCGGCACGCAACACGTTGGCGTTGACCATGCCGCAACCACCCCACTCGATCCAGCGGGCGCCACCGACGAAGGTCGGGTGCCACACGTCGAGCTCGGCGCTCGGCTCGGTGAACGGAAAGTAGTTGGGGCGCAGGCGAATCTTGGCGCCCTCGCCAAACATCAGTCGAGCCGCGTGCTCGAGCGTGCCGCGCAGGTGAGCCATCGTCAACCCCTTGTCGATCGCGAGACCCTCAATCTGCGTGAACACCGGGGTGTGCGTCGCATCGAGCTCGTCGGTGCGGTACACGCGACCGGGTGCGAGCACGTACACGGGCAGTTCGCGACCGAGCAGCGCACGCACCTGCACCGGGCTCGTGTGCGTGCGCAACACGAGGTGCGAGTCGGCTGGCTCGACGAAGAACGTATCTTGCATCGCGCGTGCCGGGTGGTCCTCGTCGAAGTTCAGCGCGTCGAAGTTGAACCACTCGCTCTCGAGCTCGGGCCCTTCGGCGATCTCCCACCCCATGCCAACGAACGCGTCGCAGAACTCTTCCTGCATGAGCATGAGCGGGTGACGAGCGCCGAGACGAGTGTGGGTCGGGGCAGCCGTGACGTCGACGGCCTCGGCGGCGAGCTGCGCGGTCTGTTCTGCAACGACAAGCGCGGCTTCGCGAGCCGCATAAGCCTCGTTCACCTGGGCACGAGCCTGTCCGACGAGCTTGCCCGCGGCGGCTTTCTGGTCGTTCGGGAGATCTTTGAGGGCTGCGTTGAGAGCAGCGAGAGGGGATGCGTCACCCACGTGCGCGGAACGTGCGGCCTTGAGCCCGGCAACGTCGGTGGCCGCGCTGATCGCGGCGAGCGCATCCGCTACCGCAGCGGCAACGTTCGACTCAGAAATTTCGGCAGACACAAGTATCGAGTTTACCGGTTCGGCGAAGGCCTAACCGTTGTTGCGACGACGCAGAATCAAGACGAGCACGCCGGCAACAATAGCCACCGCCGCAAACGCGCCAATCGCAACAAACGCGACCGTGTCGATACCCGTATCTGGCAACGTGAGCAGGTCGGCGCACGCCTCTGGTGTGCACACCCGAACCGTGACATCGGCGGAATGCTCTCCACCAAATTCATCGACGACAGTCACCGTCATGAAATATGTACCCGGCGTGGTGAATGTTCCGCGATACCCGAATTTCGCCCCATTCCCCGGCAATTCCGACACCGGATCGTGGATTCCGGGTGCCTCCGCGCCGTGCGCGTCAACGAGGTTGGGAATCCGAACTTCCAGAGCATTCCAGTCGACGTTGAAGTTGTAGAAGCCAAAAGTCTGGTCTGTGATCGTGGGATTCGCCCAAATCACGATGGGGCTGGGTGAGATGCTGAGCGAAAACAGGTCGGAACAACCGGTGAGCGGGCACACCGTCACCGGAATAGACCAACTGTAACCCGGTCCGCCTTCTTGCTTCAGTTCGACCGCGACGTCATACTCACCGGGGATCGGAGCACCCGTGCCCACGCAGGTGAGAACGCCGCCATCTTCGGGGCGTGGAGCCTGGCAATGAACGGGTCCGTCCACGAACGCCGGCGCTTGAGCGTGAACGACGGCCCGTCCCACCAACGGTGGCATGTGAATAGTCGCCGACCATGTGTAGTCACCATTGACATCGGGCTGGGTGGGATCAACCCAGACATGCACCGGACTGTGCGATGCGCCATCTGAGTCGGCCAACGCCGCGCTCTGTTGGACGAATGAATTCATCACAACGACGGTGACGACCATCGCCAGGGCTACAGCGACGCGACCCCACGACGTAAGTACGTAACGTGTTGACATGGGCTCGCTACTCTCGACGTCGTCGAGCGACGAGAAGCATCGCACCGATAGTGAGAAACGCCAATGCGAGTCCAGCAGCCGTGGTCAGCGCCTGCGTGTCAACACCCGTGTTCGGCAGTTCGGGGTCTGGCGTCGGTGTCGGGCAGTTTGATTCCGTGACCGACTGAAGACCCTCGGCCGCAGAATATCCACCCGCCCACACATCGCCCGAAGCAGATTGCTCCATTGCATACGGGTAGACCGTTGTCGACAACGTATCGACAACTTCGAGCGTGTCCGGATCCAGAATTGTGTACGCCGTTTGGTTGTAATCGCCGACAACGACGTTGGCACATGTCGTCCCCATCGCGTACAAAGACCCCGCAGAGTATGTCGACGTGATGCTGGTTCCATCCGATGCGAACTTGCGCACCTGACCCGAGTTACCGTCACCAACGTAAAGCGCATCATCAGGTCCGAGCGAACACAGATACGGGCCGTCACTATCTGTGAGTGAATCGGTCTGCACAAAGGTGGCGACATCGATGACGGCAATCGTGCCACTATCAAACTGAGGAACGAACAGTGTCGAATTGTCCGAAGTCATACACAGTTGACCTGGAAAACTTGAATCGAGAGCCATGGACGTGCTGACGGAGTCGTTCGACAGGTCAATACGCACAAAGTCGCCGCTGCTATAGGCGTATACGAAGAGATAGGCGCCATCAGAGGATATTTGCGACATCCACGGAGCGAACGACAGTGAAATTGTTCGGTCTTGAGTTCCGTCTGCCGAGTTGAG
Source organism: uncultured Microbacteriaceae bacterium (assembly GCA_964651425.1). GTDB lineage: Bacteria > Actinomycetota > Actinomycetes > Actinomycetales > Microbacteriaceae > RFQD01. The sequence continues at coordinate 3,215 of CAZYYL010000096.1, forward strand.
GACGACGACCTGTTGCCCCGACCAGTCCATGATGTAGATAAGTGAGCCGTCGGGAGACACAGCAACATCGCCGGCGTCATTCAGACCCAGGCTGCTGTCGGTGTAGTCCGTCGTTGTTCCCGACGCGACGTCGAGCACGGTAAGCCCGACATATTCGGAATACGTCGCAACAACTGATCCATCTGCAGAGACGCCGATGTAGTTGTTGCCACCGATGGCCGCGAATACATCGCCTGCGACAGGTGCAGCAGTGGCCGGTGAAGCAACGGCAAAGATCGATGCGAGAACTAACGCACTCGACGCAACAACAGACTTCTTCTTCATGGTTTCCCCTTCAATCAAAGCTCCTGCCCTTCGGCAAACTTATTGGTTGGGTTTTGACGTTGGCGAGACATTTGGCTCACCAACGCAAAAATTAAGTTGGGATTGCGTGGGCTTTGTCGGACTATGCCCTGCGTCGAACTACGAGTGCGAAGATTCCAGTCGCGACCGCAAGCAACGCGAATCCAGCAAGCGCCGCAATTGCGACAGTATCAACACCCGTGTTCGGCAGTTCGGGACTGCATGGGAAATTCAGGATGTTCGTCGACGTTTCGAAGTTCGAGACGTAAACATCACAGTTCTTTGGGCTCGAGGCAATCACATCGGTGTAGTCGGTTGCGTTCGTCGTGTAGGTGGTCACAGCGGCCAGGGTCGTTCCATCAACCTCGGCAACAGCACCCGGATTGTCCCCGCCGTATGACGCGATCAACAAATTCTTTCCGTCAGGCGTCATATTGCAGCCAACGGATTCGCCAACCGCTGTCGTGGTGCCAGAAATCGAGGCACCTGATGCAAGATCAAGACGCGAAACGTACGCGGGCGCACCTTCCATGTAGTCGACCATGTACAAGGTGGACATGTCAAAGCTCGAGCACACAGACGTCCCGCCATAGCTCATGTCCGCAAATTGGGCTGTCTCGACCAAAGGGTATGTACCGTCAGTGAGGTCGAAGAAGTTCACCACACCGTAGTAGTCAACGACATAGGCCTTAGTGCCATCGGGCGACACGAAGGTGCCCACAGTGTAGTCGGCTGTGTACGAAAGCGTCTCGTATGTATTGTTCGCGATGTCGACAACCGCAGACGCGTTTGAGTTCGAATAATCGCCAACAATCAATTTGGTGCCATCGGGTGTGATTGAAAGGCCGTATGGCGAAGGACTCGTGCCACTCTGAAGGGTGCCAACCACCGTGTGGGTCGCAACGTCAATCACGGCGATGTCCTGGTCATAGTTGAGAACGTAGAGGGTTGTTCCGTCGGGCGACCAAACCAGACTGGCAGCTGCAGTAATGGCAGCGTCTTTCACAACGGTGACCGTGTTCGTCTTCGTGTCGATGAAATCAACTTCGGAGTCGACGGCGGGAGCGAAAGTTTGTCCGGTTGCCGCCACCGCGACAGTGTCACCTGCCGGGTTATAGGCAGATCCCTGCGCGTAGAATCCGGTGGTGAGTGTCGTCGGGCTCACTGTCGCTGCAGCGAATGCCGGAGTGACAGCGACGAATGT